>NZ_JBFUBH010000012.1:0-103141 GCF_056405855.1 Pararhizobium sp. P1_E7
CTGCTCGACCGGCTTACCCACCACTGCCACATCCTGGAAACGGGAAACGACAGCTTCCGCTTCAAGAACAGCTCAGCGCATGAGCCCAAAACCGCAAAGGAAAAACGCAGGAACTTGACCACCACGACCAACACGAACGATACCTAAGGCGGGTCACTTCTCGGTGGAAATGCCGGGTCAGCTCTCAGTGGAAATCAACACTCCTGATAAGGGGAAGGTGGTTTCTCGGTGTTCCTGGAGCGATAGAAGCAGTCTTTTTCCATTAACGCTCGTCCCGGAACGCCAATCGGTTTGATCCGCTGTGCCACATTGCCCGCGGATACTTAGCCGGGGGGAATGGCTATATCGCAGTCCCTAAATCTCCGAGAGCAAGGAGGCTAACCTCGGAGATCCGCCTGCCAGTCGTACGTGCGCCACGCCGGGTACTTGCGCTCATCGAAATCCTCCCAGGACCAATCGACATTCACCGCATCCAGATCATTGCGGCAGTGAGATAGGCGAAGCCTGAGAAATGAATGGTTCTTCGATCGTAGCGTGTTGCGAAGCGCCGGAAGTGCTTCATTCGGTTGAATGCACCGCTCAATGCGGTTGCGATGTCTATAGGCGAGTGCATCGCGCGGGATGATGATCTTGCGCGAGCGGTTTGATGGGATCACCGCCCTGGCGCCGATGCCGGCACGAAAGGCATTGCTGTCATGGGCTTTGTCGGCCAGAACGGCATCGCCGCTCTGGCCTTCCAGGAGGGCGGAAGCCTGAGTGATGTCTCCCACCTGTTCGGCCGTTACGATGATGCGAAGAGGTCGGCCCAACGTGTCGGCCAGCAGGTGGATTTTCGTCGTCAATCCACCTCGGGAACGCCCCACCGCCTGATCCTTGGCCCCCCCTTTTCCTGGCGGCCTGCTGGTGGGCGCGCACGGTGGTACTGTCGATCATCAGATACCGATTGTCGCGATCCGCCGTCAGCGCCTTGAACACCCGTTCCCACATGCAGGCATGGCACCAGCGACTGGAACGGCGGTGTACTGTTGTTGGGCCTCAACAGCTATGCCCGCCTTCTCATGTTCGGCACCGGTTGCGGCGGAGAGGCTCTGATGCGGGGACACGGTTAAAGTGAAAAGACACGCCTCTATTGATGGAATGAGTCCACTTTAAAAGGGCAGAACCAAGAGTTGCGAAAATTTCCCAACGGGCACAAAAGCCTGTTTACATAAATCATATAGTATGATTTTTTACACGCGCTGCTGAGGGCAGCTTCTTTGGGAGGAAATCATGAAAATCAAGACTGCACTTAGCTGTGCCACAGTTCTGGCTGCCTGCATGTTCGGCTCGGCCTCTGCTGCCGATCTGACGATCGGCTTTTCGCAGATCGGCTCCGAATCCGGTTGGCGCGCGGCTGAAACCACGTTGACCAAGCAACAGGCGGAGAAGCGCGGCATCGATCTGAAATTCGCCGATGCGCAGCAGAAGCAGGAAAACCAGATCAAGGCTCTGCGTTCGTTTATCGCCCAGGGCGTTGACGCCATTCTGATCGCGCCGGTTGTTGCGACCGGTTGGGATGAAGTTCTGACCGAAGCCAAGGATGCCGAAATTCCGGTCATTCTTCTCGACCGCACGGTTGATTCGGCCGACGATCTCTATTTGACGGCTGTTACGTCCGACCTCGTCCACGAAGGCAGTGTCGCCGGCAAATTCCTGGTCGACAAGGTCGGGGACAAGCAATGCAATGTCGTCGAGCTGCAGGGCACCACAGGTTCTTCGCCGGCTATCGATCGCAAGAAGGGTTTCGAAGAAGCGCTGAAAGGCCACGACAACCTGAAGATCGTCCGCAGCCAGACCGGTGACTTCACCCGCACCAAGGGCAAGGAAGTCATGGAAAGCTTCCTGAAGGCGGAAGACGGCGGCAAGAACATCTGCGCGCTCTACGCCCACAATGACGACATGGCCGTCGGCGCCATCCAGGCGATCAAGGAAGCCGGTCTGAAGCCGGGCACGGATATCATTGTCGTGTCGATCGATGCCGTTCCGGATATTTTCCAGGCGATGGCGGCCGGCGAAGCCAATGCCACCGTCGAACTGACGCCGAACATGGCTGGCCCGGCGCTGGACGCGCTTGATGCGTTCCTGAAGGACGGCACCAAGCCGGCTAAGTGGATCCAGACGGAATCGAAGCTCTACACCCAGGCTGACGATCCGCAGAAGGTCTACGAAGAAAAGAAGGGCCTCGGCTACTGATCGATCGCCGGCATCGTTGGAAGGTCGCACCTTCGGTCCCCGGACCGCAGGTGTTGACCGAAAAACGATGCCGGCAAATCGTCTTTGCCAACGGTTCGCCCAGGCATCCGCCCCTCACCACGGAAACAGCCGTGCCCTGCGACGGATGCTGACATGACCGGCGCAAATCCGTAAGCTACGGCCGACCTAGTTTCCTTGAAGAAGCCGGTTTTATGCAAAACAACTCAAACGATATTCTTGTCGCCGCCGGGATCGTGAAGACCTTTCCTGGCGCCATCGCCCTCAACAGGGTCGATTTCTCGCTGCGGCGCGGAGAAGTGCATGCGCTCCTCGGTGAAAACGGCGCGGGAAAATCGACGCTGATCAAATGCATGACGGGCGCCTATCGCCGTGACGCCGGCGTGTTGATGCTGGATGGCGGCGAGATCGACCCGCACGATACGCTCGACGCGCAGAAACTGGGGATTGGCACTGTCTACCAGGAGGTCAATCTGCTTGGAAATCTGAGCGTCGCGGAGAATCTTTTTCTCGGGCGTCAGCCGCGCCGGTTCGGTCTCATCCAGACCCGCGAAATGAACAGGCGCGCCCATGCATTGCTGGCGCAATACGGCATCGATATCAATGTTTCCGCAGCACTCGAAAGCTATCCCGTTGCCATCCAGCAGGTGGTGGCAATCGCCCGCGCCGTCGATCTCTCCGGCAAGGTGCTGATCCTCGATGAACCGACCGCCAGTCTCGATGCGCAGGAAGTGGAGATGCTGTTCCGCATCGTCCGCGACTTGAAGGCGAGGGGGCTTGGTATCGTCTTCATCACCCATTTTCTCGAACAGGTTTACGATCTTTCCGATCGTATCACCGTGCTGCGCAACGGCCAGCTGGTCGGCACCCGCGACACCGCATCCCTGCCGCGCCGCGAACTCGTGACGATGATGCTTGGCCATGAGCTTCAGTCTGTCGAAAAGGCGGCCGGCGGCACCGAGGCCGCAAGCGGGCCCGTTCATTTCCGGTTTTCGCAGTACGGCAAGGCCGGCAAGATCAAGCCGTTCGATCTGGACGTCCGCAAGGGCGAGGTTGTCGGCATCGCAGGCCTTCTCGGTTCCGGCCGCACCGAAACCGCGGAATTGATGTTCGGGGTGCACCGTGCCGATAGCGGCAGCGCCGATATCGGCGGCAAGGCGGCCAATCTGTCATCGCCGCGCGCCGCCATTGCCGAAGGATTCGGGTTTTGCCCCGAGGATCGCAAGCTGGACGGGATCATCGGCGAACTGTCCGTGCGCGAAAACATCGCTCTTGCCTTGCAGGCGCGGCGTGGCTGGGCGCGTCCCCTGTCGGCATCCGAACAGAACGCCCTGGCCGACCGCTATATCAAGGCGCTGGACATTCGCACCAGCGACCGGGAAAAGCCGATCCGCCTGCTCTCCGGTGGCAATCAGCAAAAGGCCATTCTGGCGCGCTGGCTGGCGACCAACCCGCAGTTTCTCATTCTTGACGAACCGACGCGCGGCATCGATGTCGGCGCGCATGCGGAAATCATCCGGCTGATCGGCGAACTCTGCGCGCAGGGCATGTCGCTGATCGTCATTTCCTCCGAGCTTGAGGAACTCGTGGCTTACAGTTCGAGGATCATCGTCCTTCGGGATCGGACCCATGTCGCCGAACTGACCGGCAGCGAGATCACCACCGAACACATCGTCAATGCCATTGCCGCGGCAACGGCTGCTGGAGGCGTGCAATGATCGATAACGCAAAACGCCTCGGCCGACGTCTGCTGCCGCAGTTTATCGCTCTGGCGATGATCCTGGTGCTGATCCGGCTGGTCTTTCCGGATTTCTTTTCTGTCGAAATACAGAACGGGCGGCTTTATGGCAGCCTGATCGATATTCTCAATCGCGGTGCCCCCGTTGCCCTTCTTGCCGTCGGCATGACCGTGGTGATTGCCACCAAGGGCATCGATCTGTCTGTCGGTGCGGTCATGGCCATCTGCGGCGCTGTTGCCGCCGCATCCAGCGTGCGCGGCGATCCGCTGGCCGTCACCCTGCTGCTTGCGATCGGAACCGGCCTCATATGCGGTGTCTGGAACGGTTTTCTGGTTTCCGTCCTCAATATCCAGCCGATCATCGCCACGCTTGTGCTGATGGTTGCCGGGCGCGGTATCGCGCAGCTGGTGACGGAAGGCGCAATCCTGACCTTTAACGATCCGGGCCTGATTTTCATCGGCAGCGGCTCGTTCGCCGGTCTTCCCATGCCGGTGGTCATCTGGCTGGTATTCGGTATTGCCGTCGCCCTGCTGGTGCGGCGAACAGCGCTCGGCATGCTGATCGAAGCAGTCGGCATCAATCGCCGCGCCAGCACGCTCTCCGGCATCCAGACGCCCTTGCTGTTGATGGCGGCCTACATGCTGTCGGGACTATGCGCGGCCATTGCCGGATTGATCGTGACCGCTGACATTCGTGGAGCGGATGCCAACAATGCCGGGCTATGGCTCGAACTCGACGCCATTCTGGCCGTCGTCGTCGGCGGCACGTCGCTGCTTGGCGGCCGGTTCAGCATCGTTGCTTCGCTGATCGGCGCGATGATCATTCAGGCGGTCAACACCGGCATCCTGTCGTCCGGCTTTCCGCCGGAGTTCAACCTGATCATCAAGGCGGCGATCATCGTCATCATCCTCGTTATCCAATCGCCGCGTGTGCAGGCCGGCATGACGTTTTTCAGCCGCAAGTCCGTCCGCAGAGAGACCGCAGAGCAGTCCGCCCGATGAACCAGAAATATCTCCCGCTAATCGCCACCATCGTCATTTTCGTCGTCTCCTATGCGGCGTGTGCTGCGCAATATCCAAATATCCTGTCGACCCGGGTGATCGGCAACCTGTTGACGGACAACGCCTTTCTCGGCATCGCCGCGGTCGGCATGACATTCGTCATCCTGTCGGGTGGCATCGACCTGTCGATCGGCTCGGTCATTGCCTTTACCGGCATCTTCCTTGCGGTCCTGATGGAAAATACCGGCATCCATCCGCTCGCAGCCTTCGCGCTCGTACTTTTGATCACAACGCTGTTCGGCGCGATCATGGGCGCGATCATCCACTATCTTGAAATGCCGGCCTTTATCGTGACGCTGGCGGGCATGTTTCTCGCACGCGGCATGGCCTTTGTTCTGTCGATCGATTCCATCCCGATCAAGCATCCGTTCTACGCGGCGATGAAGACATTTTACTACAAGCTGCCGGGTGGTGGCCGTATCACGCTGATCGGCGGGCTGATGCTCCTGGTCTTCGCCAGCGGCATCCTCCTTGCCCAACGCACCCGCTTCGGCACCAATGTTTATGCGCTTGGCGGCGGTGCCCAGACGTCGGCCCTGATGGGCGTTCCCGTCGGCCGCACGACAATTATGATCTACGGACTGTCGGGTTTTCTCGCCGGGCTTTCGGGAATCGTTTATTCCCTATACACATCAGCAGGTTATTCGCTCGCCACCGTTGGCGTCGAGCTGGATGCGATCGCCGCTGTGGTGATCGGTGGAACGCTTCTGACGGGAGGCGCCGGGTTTGTTGGAGGAACACTCGTCGGCGTCTTGATTCAAGGATTGATACAGACCTACATCACCTTTGACGGTTCGCTGTCGAGTTGGTGGACGAAAATTCTGATCGGTGCTTTGCTGTTTGCATTCATTCTGATGCAAAAGGCCATTCTGTTCTTGTCGCGCCAAAACAAGAGGTATTCCTGAGGGGGGATTTGGTTGGGTAAAAGTCTGCTCGAAACCGTTCTGACCGGAGCGCGAACGCGCACGAGCCACGCGCAGGTGGTGGATGAACTGGGCAAGGCTATTGTGTCGGGTGAATTTCCGGTGGGCTCCATTCTTCCCGGCGATCCGGAACTGGCGATGCGTTTCAAGGTGTCGCGAACGGTTCTGCGCGAGGCGATGAAGACGCTGGCGGCCAAAGGACTGATCGTGCCGCGGGCCAGGATCGGTACCCGGGTGACGGCCAAAAACCAATGGAATCTGTTCGACAGCGACGTGCTGACATGGCATTTCCATCGCGGTGTCGACGAGGAATTCCTCTATCATCTCAGTGAGATACGGTTGGCATTCGAGCCCCATGCTGCAGCGCTCGCCGCGCTTAACGCTACGGAAGCGGAGATCAGCGGCATGATGCGGCTGGCCGTTGCCATGGGTGATCCCGAACATACCGCCGAAACGCTTGCTGTCGCCGATCTGCGGTTTCATCTCGCTGTCGTCGAAGCCTCGGGAAACCCGTTCATGCGCACTGTTGGCAGCCTGATCGAAGCGGCGCTTGTCGGAATCTTCAAGTTGAGTTCGCCGGCGTCAGGCCGCGATCGCATCGACGACGTTGCTCGCACGCATATCCGCATTGTCGAGCAGATCAGCCGGCGGGATGAGGCAGGCGCAAGGGCGGCGATGGAGAATGTCATCCGTGTCGGGCGCGAGCGCGTACGGGTGGCTCTCAAGGAACTCGCTGAAGAGACGGGCCCGACCCGGTAACGTCTGCCGCTCGTTCGGCAATCTGACTAAATTGCCGGGTATGGTCTTCTCTCAAACGGGGCCAGGGCCAAAAGAACCGTTATTCTGCAGTTGCTGCCTTGCTGCAACTGCGTCTTCCGCCTATTTGATAGGACTTCAACTGATACGCGCTGTCTTTGGCGAGTGTCTCTATCAACGGTGTCCGAGGGTTATGTCCGAACTGATTGTCATTTTCGTTCTCATATTGATCAATGCGTTTTTCGCGCTTTCGGAAATGGCAATTGTATCGGCAAGCCGGCCTCTGCTGCGGCAGATGGCAAAACAGGGCAACAGCCGCGCCGAACTGGCGCTGCGGCTCGCCGAGGATCCGGGTAAGTTCCTGTCCACCGTTCAGGTCGGCATCACCCTCGTGGGTACGCTCGCCGGTGCCTATGGTGGCGCGACGATCGCCGACAAGCTGTCGCCTACGCTCGACACGATCAGCTGGATCAATCCTTACGGCAGCACAGTTGCAGTCGCGCTGGTCGTCACCCTGATCACCTATCTCTCCGTCGTGATCGGCGAGCTTATTCCCAAGCAATTGGCGTTGAAGAATTCCGAAGGCGTGGCGATGTTCGTCGCCGGCCCGATGTCGTTTCTCTCGCGCCTGGCTGCCCCGGTCGTCTATCTGTTCGAGATGTCGGCATCGCTGTTCATGCGGATTATCGGCGTTACCAGCGACAGTGACCATGTGACAGAGGAAGAAGTACAGGCGATCATGGCCGAGGGCGTCGAAAGCGGCGCGATCGAGAAGTCGGAGCACGAAATGCTGCGCCGAATCATCCGGCTTGGCGACCGCAACGTCAAATCGATCATGACGCACCGCACGGAAGTCAGCTTCATCGACGTCAACGACACGCTCGAAACCATCCGCGCCAAGGTCGAGCAATCGGCCCATTCCCGCTATCCGGTGATGGATGCAAGCGGCGAGGTGCTCGGAGCCGTGCAGGTCAAGGAAATCTTGAATGCACCGATGAAGACCGGCTTCCAGATTCGCAATTTCGTCAAGGATATCCACACCTTGCCGGAAACCGCGTCCTGCCTGAAAGCATTGGAGGCCTTCAAGGCATCGCATATCAACATGGCGATGATTGTCGATGAATATGGCAGTATCGAAGGCATCATCACTATCGCCGACATCCTTGAGGCGATTGTCGGCGTACTGCCGTCGAATTATGACGATATCGAGCACGCATTGATCCGGCAGCGTGATGACGGGTCCTATCTGGTCGATGGCCGCACGCCGATCGACGAAATCCACTTGACGATCGGTATCGACGAAATCGATTCCGACGGCAGCTACGAGACCATCTCCGGCTTCCTGGTGCAGCAGCTGCGCAAGAACCCGGAGGAGGGCGACGTTACGGAAGCCTATGGATACCGTTTCGAAGTCATCGACATGGATGGCCGCCGCATCGACAAGATTCTCGTCTCTCGCGCTGCCCATTGAAGATTGCGTTCAGCTGCAAAAAACAAAAAGGCCGGGAATGCCCGGCCTTTTGTCAACTCGTCCTATGTTTGGCCCGCTAGTACATCCGTAGTCAGGTCAACTGGAGCTATTATTCGGCCGCTTCGATTAATAAATGATTAACGCAACAGTATTGCGGACGATGCCGCCATCACCTCATTTTTCGTCAGGGTAGATGGGCGCGCCGAAGGCCTTTGGCAGGGGAAACGATCAGACCGCTGGCTGCCGCAGGATCATGACATCGCACAATGCACCGGCGTTCACCGCCGGCGCATGGGGCGGCCGGATGATCAGGCAACCGGACTGGGCAAAGACCTGCATCATCGAGGAATCCTGGCGTGAAAAGGTTTCTGCGCGCAGAACGCCATCGTCGCCCCATGTCAACCGCGCACGAACATAGTCCTGACGTTTGTCATTGGCGGCAAGCGCGGTCACCGTTCTTGCCTGGCCGCTGCGATTGCGCCGGGGCAGACGCCCGAGATGGCGCAGCAGCGGTTCCAGAAACAGCAGTGCGCAGACAAGGCTTGAAACCGGGTTTCCGGGCAGGCCGAGCACGGTCATGCCGTGAAGGGACCCGACCATCAGCGGCTTGCCGGGCCGCATGGCAATCTGCCAGAAGTCGAGCACCATGCCGCTTTCGACCAGTGCCGATTGGACAAGGTCGTGATCGCCGACGGATGCGCCGCCAAGGGTGACCAGGACATCCGCACCTGCGGCCCGCGCTTTGGCGACCGCCGCGGCAATAGCCGCCTTGTCGTCGCGGACAATCCCCAGATCGATGACCTCGGCGCCGTTGTCCCGCGCGATCGCCGCGACGCCATAGGTGTTCGAGGCAATGATCTGATCCGGACCGGGGATGCTGCCGGGCGGCAGCAATTCGTCGCCGGTGGCAAGGATCGCCACCTTCGGACGCCTGAGAACCGGCAATTGCGGGTGATTCATGGCCGCCGCGACCGTCAACCGGCCTGCGTCCAGCATGTCGCCCGCCCGCAACACCGCATCGCCTGTGGTAAAATCCTGCCCCTTGGGGCGGATATGGCGGCCTTTCCCCACGGCAAAGGTGGTGCGGATACGCCCATCCGGGAGTTTATCCGCATCTTCCTGGATCAGCACGGTATCGGCGCCGGCGGGAACCGGTGCGCCGGTAAAGATGCGCACGGTCTGACCGGGGCCGACATGGCCCGAAAAACCGCGTCCGGCCGCCGATTCGCCGATAACGGCAAGCTCCGTACCGATTTCCGCAAAATCCTCGTGGCGTCCGGCATAGCCGTCCATCGCCGAATTGTCGAAGGCGGGATGGGTCAGCTTTGCCTTGAGATCGTCAGCCAGGACGCGCCCCATCGCCTCGTGCAAGTCGACAGTCTCGGTCCCTGTCAGCGGGGCGGTACCCCCGAGCAGTCTGGCAAGCGCATCTGCGACCGGGAGCAAGGCCATCAGCCCTCACTCTCCTGGCGAATATAGTCGCCGGAACGTCCGCCCGACTTTTGAACGAGCCGTATGCCGCCGATCTCCATTTCCCGGTCAGCCGCCTTGGCCATGTCGTAGATCGTCAGGCAGGCGATGCTCGCGGCCGTCAGCGCTTCCATCTCGACGCCGGTCCTGCCGGTGAGCTTGGCCATGGCCTCGATCCTCAGTCCCGGCAGGGTCTCGTCGGCGGAAATCTCCACGGACACCTTCGACAGCATCAGTGGATGGCACAGCGGTATCAGATTGGCCGTCTGCTTTGCCGCCATGATGCCGGCAAGCCGTGCGGTGGCGATGACGTCACCCTTCTTGGCATTGCCCTTGAGAATGAGATTAAGCGTTTCCGGTCGCATCCGCACATAGCCTTCCGCAACGGCGACACGCACTGTCTCTGCCTTGTCTGACACATCGACCATATGGGCCTGGCCATCGGCGCCGACATGGGTGAGGGAGGGCGCGCTCATTATTCGGCGGCCAGAATTGTGGCGGAACCGGTCAGCAGGGTGCGGGTCGCGGCCGTGACGTCGTCCTTGCGCATCAGGCTTTCGCCGACGAGGAATGTCGAAATCCCGCTCTTTGCCAGCCGCATGCAATCCTCATGGGTAAAAATGCCGCTTTCGCCGACGAGCAAGCGGTCAGCGGGAACCAGCGGCGCCAGCTTTTCCGACAGGGCGATGTCGACTTCGAACGTCTTCAGATTGCGATTGTTGATGCCGAGCAGCGGCGAGCTCAGTTTCAGCGCCCGTTCCAGCTCTTCCTCGTCATGCACTTCGACCAGAACATCCATGCCGAGCGAAAACGCCTCTTCCTCCAGCCTTTGTGCATCGCTGTCATTGAGCGACGCCATGATCAGGAGAATGCAATCGGCGCCCCAGGCACGGGCTTCGTGAACCTGATAGGTCTCGAACATAAAGTCCTTGCGCAGGGCCGGAAGCGAACAGGCATTGCGCGCCGCCGTCAGGAACTCCGGTGCACCTTGAAAACTCGGCCCATCGGTCAAGACCGACAGACAGGCAGCACCGCCGATTTCATAAGCCTTTGCCAGAAGCGGCGGATCGAAGTCTGGGCGGATCAACCCCTTGGACGGGCTGGCCTTCTTGATTTCCGCAATAAGGCCGAATCCGCCTTGCGCCTGCTTGGCTGTCAACGCGTTCAGGAAACCACGTGGCGCTCCCTGGCCGGCGCTCATCGCTTTGAGGTCGGCGAGGCTGACACTTGCCTTTGCGGCTGCGATTTCCTCGCGCTTGTAGATTTCGATCTTCCGCAGAATATCGGCCATGGAGTTTCTCCTTATGCCGCGTTGGAAACGCGGATGAGCCGCTCAAGCGTGGCATTGGCAGAGCCACTGGTCAGCGACTGACGGGCAAGCGCCATGCCCTCTTCAAGATTGCCGGCACGTCCTGCAATCACCAGCGATGCGGCGGCATTGGCAAGGGAGATATCGCGGTAAGGGGTCGCATCGCCTTCAAGAACGCCCTTCAGCGCCACGGCATTGTGCGCACCATCACCACCCTTGAGCTTGTCGATGGTCACAGTGTCCAGCCCAAAATCGGACGGCGTCAATTCAAACGTGCGGATTGAACCGTTTTCAAGTGCTGCGACCTGTGTGACACCAGTCGTGGTAATCTCGTCCAGCCCATCGCCATGCACGACCCAGACGCTTTTCGAACCGAGATCGCGCAAAACCTCGGCGACCGGCACCACCCATTGCGGTGCAAAGACGCCGACAAGCTGCTGCTTGACGCCGGCAGGATTCGACAGGGGACCGAGCAGATTAAAGATCGTGCGGGTACCAAGCTCGACGCGGGTCGGGCCGACGTGACGCATGGCGGAATGGTGCTGCTGGGCGAACATGAAGCCGAGCCCGGCTTCTGAAATGCAGCGCGCAATGGCATCGGGCCCGATATCGAGCTTGACGCCAAGGCAGGAGAGCGCATCGGCTGTTCCGGACTTGGAGCTGAGCGCCCTGTTGCCATGCTTTGCGACCGGGACACCGGCGCCGGCGACAATCAAGGCCGCCAGCGTCGAGATGTTATATGTCCCGGCGCCATCGCCGCCGGTTCCGACGATATCGATGGCGTCGGCCGGTGCTTCCACCGTCAGCATACGCGCCCGCATGGCGCCGACGGCGCCAACGATTTCATCCACCGTTTCGCCGCGCACGCGCAGCGCCATCAGGAAACCGCCGATCTGCGAAGGGGTGGCTTCGCCGGACATGATGATTTCGAAGGCCGCACGAGCATCGTCGCGGTTAAGCGCTTCACCCGTTGCGGCCTTGGCGACGAAAGGCTTCAAGTCCGGCATGCTGATCCCTTTTGCGTTACCGCTGCTGCGACAGAGCAAGCTCGGCGAGCTGCTGGTTGATCGTGACACCGTAGCCCTTCTGCAGCTCGGTGACCATCTGATCGAGAATGTCGTCGCCGCTGGCCTGGGCCATGGCGTTGATCTGGCGATCGTCATTGTCGAGCGCGTCGCCGGGATTGTTGTCATCGACTTCGGTGACCTTCAGGAGGATCTGTCCTTCGCCGGCAAGGCCGGGGGCATTGGCGACCAGACCGTTGGCGCCGCCAAAGGCAGCGGTGACGGCCTGAGGGCTCAGCGCCGCATCTTCTGAAGACCGGCGAAGTCCCGATTTGGTTTCGACGGCGATACCGAGTTCCGTGGCAATTGCTGCGAGTGTTTCGCCCTTTTCGACCCGGCCCTTCAGCTCGACGGCCTTGGCGGCAAGCTCGCTGCGCTGCTGTTCCGCCGTCCAGTCGGCCACGACCTTTTCACGGGCCTCATCCAGCGTGCGGTCGCGCGCTGGCGTCACTTCGTCGACATCGAACCAGACGTAACCGTCGCGGCCGAGATTGACCGGCAGGGTTTCTCCGCCGACTTCAGCCTTGAAGGCCTCCTCGAGAAAGGTCTTTGCTTCCGGAATACCGGCGATTGCCTCGCCATCGGCATCGTTTCCGCGCGCGTCAACTGCGTTGAGGACAACAAGCTTGAGATTGGTCTGTTCGGCGGCTTCCTTCATCGACGCTCCGGAAACACGGGCATCCTCGAACTTGTCGTGGATACCCATGATCTCGTCGCCGGCATTGCTGAGCGCCAGCTCCTTGCGCAGTTCGTCCTTGACCTCGTCATAGGCGCGAACGGTTTCCGGCTTGATGTTGGTGACGCGCAGGATGACGGCACCGAAGGCACCGTCGATCACCGGCGTGGTCTGTCCATCCGTCACAAGCGCAAAAGCCGCGTCACCCAGCTTGGCATCGGGCATGCGGTCACGGGTGAAATCGCCGAGCAGCACATCGCTGGCGGTCTTGCCGGAGGCGGTGACCAGAGCGTCGAAGCTTGTGCCTGTGGAAAGCTTGACTGCCGCTGCGTCAGCTTCCGCACGCGAGGGGAAGGAAAGCTGTTCGACGGTCCGCGTTTCCGGCGTGGTGAAACTGTTCTTGCGCTTCTCGTAGTCGGCCCGCACTTCGTCCTCGGTGACCGAGGCCGGATCGGCGATATCGGCCGGTTCAAGCTTCACATAGCTGATCTTGCGGAACTCGGGCGCACGGTATTCGGCCTTGTGCGTTTCGAACCAGGGCTTCAGTACCTCATCGGACGGCGCCTTGACCGGATCGACATTGGCATTCGACAACAGCAAATAGTCGATCGTGCGCGTCTGGTTGCGATACTGACGCAGGGCGTCGCCCAGCACCTTCGGCGGCGTATAGCCGTCCGACAGCGCCTCGACGATCTGGGAGCGCACCGCAACCTGGCTGCGATTGTTGATGTAATCCTGTTCGCGCAAACCGGCATTGCGCAGGACGCTCGAGAAGGTCGACCGGTCGAACTGGCCGTTGACGCCCTTGAACGCCGGGTCCTCGCTGATCAGCGTGGCGAGCCGGTCCTGGGACAGGCCGAGGTTCATGTTCTCGGACAATTGGTCGAGGGTGGCGCCGGCGACGAGCTGCGAGTAGACCTGCGCTTCGACACCGAAGGCCTTGGCCTGTTCGCGGCTCAGCCGCGTACCGAACTGCCGGGAAAGCTGAGCGAGCTGGCGCTCATAGGCGAGGCGGAAATCGCTCGGAGACACTTTGACGTCTCCGACCGTCACCACCGCATCGGCAGCTCCCGGTACCAGCGACGTTGACACACCCCAGACACCGAAGGAAAGAACAAGAAGGGCCATAAGCCCTTTGACAACCCAGGTCTGGGAGCCTCTTCTCAGGATTTCAAGCATGGGACTGCATACCTCGTCGCAATTTCGTGGCCGCCGGATGGCAACCGGTGTCGTTCCTTAGAGCAATCCGAGGCGGAATTGAAGGGTTCAAACGCGCAAAAAGTCGAGGAAATCAGTGCCGCGCTGGCGAATGGAAGCAGCCATGCGGGCATTTGCCCGCGATGTCGCGCCAGCTGCTTCAAGACCGAGGCCAGCGCAGTCCTGGACCGTGCCGTTCGAAGGCTGGAACATGTCGGAAATATTAGCCGGCAATCTAAAATTATCTGTCACAATTGGCTGTAGCCCGGGTTATATCGCCCTCGAAAATGCTAGCATTGATCCGCCAGAAATTGCCGACTCGCTTGTTGCGCAGCCATTTTGGTGGAAAAGCCGGAGTGCAGACATGGAATCCATCATCGTCATGGTCAATCTGTTTGGAGCGGTCGCCTTGCTGCTTTTCGGATTGTCGCAGGTCAAGGACGGTGCGACGCGTGCTTTTGGTATCAAGCTGCGGACCGGGCTGGCGCAGGGCACCAGCGGGCCGGTGCGCTCCTTTCTCGGCGGGTTCGTCGCAACAGTCGCCCTTCAGAGCTCGACCGCCACTGCGCTGATGATTGCCTCCTTTGTCGAAAAGGGGCTGGTGCGTGCGCGCATGGCCCAGATCGTACTCCTCGGCGCCAACGTCGGAACAGCCGTGACTGCCTGGATCGTCGCGACCGGCATCGATTGGCTGTCGCCATTGCTGATTCTCATGGGGGTGATGCTGTACCGGGCAGGGCGGTCCAGTGCGAAACAGGGCGCGGGCACAGCCCTGGTCGGTATCGGCTTGATGCTGTTGTCGCTGCATCTGCTCGGGCTGGCGACTGAACCGATGCGCCAGTCGCCGGCGCTCGCAAGCTTCCTCACCATGCTCGACAGCGCCTGGCCCGTCGCCATGATCTTTGCGGCCGTGCTTGCCTTCGTCTCGTCATCCAGCCTTGCCGTCGTTGTTCTCATCCTGTCGCTTGCAGGGACCGGCATCCTCTCGTCCGGTCTGACAATCGCGCTGGTGCTTGGCGCCAACCTGGGTGGTGCGGTCCCGCCGGTGATGGCGACACTGTCGGCTTCCGCCTCGGCCAAACGGGTGACCACAGGCAATCTGGTCGTCCGCGCCATCGGTTGCCTGATTGCGCTGTCGGTGGCAACACCGGTTGCGGCCTTTCTCCAGACGCTGCCTCTTTCGCCGGCAAAACTGCCGGTCGATATCCACCTGATCTTCAATGTCGCGCTTGCCATTTTCGCCTGGCCATTCTCGTCACTGCTCTCGGCGGCCATGCTGCGGTTTATTCCAGATGAGCCAAAGGCCGAGACAGGCCCGCTCTATCTCGACGACCGTGCACTCGCAACGCCGGTCATTGCTCTCTCCGGCGCCACCCGGGAAGTGCTGCGCGTCGGCGATCTGATCGAGAAGATGCTGATCGCGACGATGAATGCGTTCAACAGCAATGATCTTGTCCAGCTGCAGGACATCGGAAAACTGGAAAAACAGGTCGATCTGCTGCAGCAGGAAGTCAAGCTCTACCTGTCACGGCTCGGGCGCAGCGGTCTCAGCGACGACAACGGCCGCCGTTCCATCGTGATCATCGACTATGCCATCAACCTTGAACATATCGGCGACATCATCGAAAAGGGCCTGACGGAACAGGTCAAAAAGAAGATCGACAACGGCCTCAAATTCTCCGAGGACGGCTATCATGAGCTGACAACGCTGTTTAATCTCACCATCGACAATCTGCGCATCGCCCAGACCATTTTCGTGACCCGCGACGCCGATCTTGCCCGCCACCTGATGGAGGTGAAGGTCGATGTCCGCCACATGGAGAAACGCTCATCCGAGCGCCATCTTGAGCGACTTCGCGACGGCCGCACCGATAGCCTGCAGACGAGCTCACTGCATCTCGACATCCTGCGTGATCTCAAGCGCATCAACGCCCATATCGTCTCCGTCGCGCACCCCATTCTCGATGAAGGCGGCCTGTTGACGGAAAGCCGGTTGCGGATGCCGCACTGACGCTCACGGCGCTGCGGCAAGACCGTTGCGGACGAAAGCATCGTAACAGGGTGTCAGCGTGATGCGGTGATGACCCGGCGCGAGCGCCGGCTGATAGAGGCTCAAAAGTTTCAGCCGCGCGGTGGTGGGCGGGCATGTCGGGTAAAGTGCCAGGTCGACGGCAGCCACGGCCTGGTTGACGCGTTGCCCCGGCTGCGGCACGGCCCGGTACGGGTCGGCACCGATGGCGATATATTTCGGTGCATGGCGATCCATCAGCCAGGGAAAGGGATTGGTGAAATCGATCGTCATGATCGTCGCAAACCGTACCTTGTTGGCCGTTTCGAAGGCCCGGATCGCCGAGACCACCTCATCGGCGTTTGCAAGCCACAGCCCTTGAAAATCGAAGTCGCTATAGAGCAGGAAGGATGGCAATTCACCTGCTTCGGCCAGTGCCTCGTAGGCTGGACGATATGCGACATAGTTGGTTTGCAGGCGCTGCGCCCGTTGGCTGAGAATGTCGCGGATGCCGACGGCGCCCATGCTCTTGAGGTTCTTGTGTTCAAGCGGCTTGGTGTTGACGCTGCCGATCCAGGCACGCGCCGCCTTTTGTCCGATAGTGGCCCCGACGGGAATTGCAGCGCCAAAAGCAAGGATGGCAACGGCGGCGAAACCCGCTGTTGGTCCCTTGTGGCGATAGTTGTCGATGAGGATGGCAAGCAGCAGCGGCCAGACAAAGATGAATGCCTGGCTACCGGTGTTCTGGCTTTCAAACAGCAGGCCGGCGGTGACGAACCCCGCCAACCAGAGAAACGATTGATCGGCAATCTTGCTGAAAGCCGAAAAGCCGGGTCTGGCGATGAAGGTGCGAATTGTCCCAAAAAATACAGGCAGTTCACTGACGAGCAGGGTAAGGCCGAGCAGACAGCAAACCAGAACCACACCAAAATTGATCGAGGCGGCCTGCAGAAGGCGGGGCAACAGGCTGGTGTCATTGATCACGACCAGCGACAAGATGTCGGCGGCATAGGCTGAAACGGTACCGGATGTAACTTCCAGACATCCGATCGCGGCGAAGAAGAGGACGCCGCCAACAAGAGCCGCGCGAAGCGGCAGGCGCCCAGCCAGAAATGCCATCAGGCACAGGACAAGGCCGGCGATCAGGCCGGTGACCTTGATGAACAAAAGGGCGAGCATGGCGAGCACCGTCACCGTGGCCAGTGTTTTCCATCCACGCACGAAGACCAGCCCGGCCGCCAGCACATAGAGCAATTGGCAGACCTGACGATTGTAGATGCCGAAGCCATCCGAGCCCGGATAGGGATAGAACTCGCCCGTGTTGAACGGCAAGAGCGTAAAGAACAGGAATGGCAGCAGCAGACCATAGGCGATGGCCGTCGAGCGCTTCTGCACGTCGAGGATGACCAGCGCCATCAAAGGTGCCGTGATTGTCATCAACGACCAGCTGGAGAGAAGCAGAGGGTGGCCGTTGGGGAAAAGATAAAGCCATCCGGCAAAGAGATAATAGCCAAGGCCGCCCACCGGTGCGAAGAAATCGACGGAGGGGACCTGGCCGTCGAAAATACGGTTTGCCGCGTCGAGGTAGATATAGTGGTCCCAATACATCGGGCCGATCGGCAGGGTCACGGTCGCAAACAGTGCCAGCGGCAAACACGCAACGGCCAGCGCCAGGACGATCAGCGGCTGGCGAGCGAGTGTCGCCCCAACACCTTTGAACCTGCCGGCACGCACTGTCTCGGTCGAACCATGCATTGTCGGTACCATTCCCCGGCCATCGCAACCGTCAAATGCGGTCATTCCCCGCTTATGACAGGATCGGGTTTTATCCGGGTTAATAGGACGGCTCGCGCCCGGATTATGTTCCGTGCAATATCTTCCTGCTATGTAGCAGGCAGAATCGCGCCGGATTTCGGAACCGGCTGCCACCAAAGCGGGAGAACGTGAATGAAGCGCACATGCCTGGCGATTGTTTTGGCTGCGGGAGAAAGCACCCGGATGAAGTCGTCCATGTCGAAGGTGCTCCACCCGGTCGCCGGCCGGCCGATGATCGCCCATGTGGTCGAGTCGCTCGTCCATGCATCGATCACGTCAGCAGCCCTTGTGCTTGGCCGCGATGCCGAAGCGGTTCAATCCGCCGCCGCCCGCAGCGATATCGATCTGTCTGCCTTTCTTCAGACCGAACGCCTTGGGACCGGACATGCCGTTCTCGCCGCAAAGGACGCCATTGCCAGGGGCTATGACGATATTCTCGTCGTGTTCGGCGACACGCCGCTGATTACCGCAGCCCCGCTTCTGGCCGCGCGGCAGGGGCTTGCCGACGGCAATGACGTGGTGGTCATCGGCTTTGAGACGGCCGATCCGACCGGTTACGGCAGATTGCTTGTCGAGAATGGTCAGCTTATGGCCATCCGCGAGCAGAAGGACGCAACCGAGGACGAAAAGAAGATTACCTATTGCAACGGTGGCCTGATGGCGATCAACGGCGCCAAGGCGCTGGAATTGCTCGGTAAGATCGGCAATGCCAACGCCAAGGGTGAATACTACCTGACCGATATCGTCGAGATCGTCCGCGCTCAGGGCGGCAAGGCCATTGCCGTTGCGGCGCCGGAGACGGAACTCACCGGCTGCAACAACCGCGCCGAACTCGCGATGATCGAGGCCATCTGGCAGAAGCGCCGCCGTCACGAGATGATGGTCTCCGGTGTGTCGATGATTGCGCCGGAAACCGTATTCCTCGCCTTCGACACGCAGATTGCCCAGGACGTGCTGATTGAGCCGAACGTGGTTTTCGGCCCTGGTGTCGTCATCGAAAGCGGCGCGGTCATCCATGCCTTTTCCCACCTTGAGGGAGCCCATGTGAGCGCTGGCGCGACTGTCGGCCCCTATGCGCGCCTGCGGCCCGGCGCCAATCTCGGACCCAACTCCAAGGTCGGCAATTTCTGCGAGGTGAAGAAGGCCGAGATCGGTGCGGGCGCCAAGGTCAATCACCTGACCTATATCGGCGATGCGTTCGTCGGCGAGAAAACCAATATTGGCGCAGGCACGATCACCTGCAACTACGACGGCGTCAACAAGCACATCACCCGTATTGGGGCGAATGCCTTTATCGGTTCCAACTCGTCCCTTGTTGCTCCGGTGTCAATCGGCGACGGTGCGCTGGTGGCATCCGGCAGTGTGGTGACTGACGATGTGCCGGCCGATGCGGTGGCTTTCGGGCGGGCGCGGCAGGAGATCAAGCCCGGGCGGGCGAAAATCCTGCGTGAGCGCTATCAGGCGGAAAAGACTGCCAGAAAGAAATAGCATCTGGCGATTGCCACGGTTAAAGCCTGAAATCGAAAGTGAGTTTCGGGCTGATTGCGGATTTTGCGGAATCCGGTACCAAAGCGGCATCTGAAAAGCGCATAGGGGCCGTCGTGTCCCTGTCCGGACGGGTCTTGCGAAGAAATTGCGGAGAAGAAACATATGTGCGGCATCGTCGGTATCGTTGGAAACCAGCCCGTCTCCGAGCGTCTTGTCGATGCCCTGAAGCGGCTCGAGTATCGCGGCTATGATTCCGCCGGCGTCGCGACGATCCACAACGGTGTTCTTGAGCGGCGCCGCGCCGAAGGCAAGCTGGTCAACTTGGAAGCCAAGCTGCGCGGCGAACCGCTGGCTGGCCAGACCGGTATTGCCCACACGCGCTGGGCTACGCACGGCGCACCGACGGAAAACAACGCCCATCCGCATTTCACCGATGGCGTTGCCGTCGTTCACAACGGCATCATCGAGAATTTTTCCGAGCTGAAGGATGAGCTTGCCGCTGCCGGCGCGACCTTCAAGACGCAGACCGACACCGAGGTCGTCGCGCAACTGCTGGCCAGTCTGATCCGCAATGGCCTGAGCCATAGGGAGGCGATGCAGGCGATGCTGCGCCGTGTCACCGGTGCCTATGCACTGGCCGTCATCTTCCAGGATGCGCCGGATACGATCATGGCCGCCCGCAGCGGCCCGCCGCTTGCCGTCGGCTTCGGCAAGGGCGAGATGTTCCTCGGTTCCGACGCCATCGCCTTGTCGCCGTTCACCAATGAAATCACCTATCTGATCGACGGTGACTGGGCCGTGCTGACAGCCGACAGCATCGAAATTCTGAATCACGACGGCAGGCCGGTCTCCCGTCCGCGCCAGGTGTCGGTTGCGGCTGCCTATATGGTCGACAAGGGCAACCACCGCCATTTCATGGAAAAGGAAATCTACGAACAGCCGGAAGTGATTTCGCACGCGCTCAGTCACTACGTCGATTTCATCGAAAACAAGGTCAATCCGATTGCCGCAGTGATCGATTTTGCCAAGGTGCCGAGCCTTGCCATCTCCGCCTGCGGCACCGCCTATCTTGCCGGCCTTGTCGGCAAATACTGGTTCGAACGCTACGCTCGCCTACCAGTCGAAATCGACGTGGCCTCCGAGTTCCGCTACCGCGACATTCCGCTGTCGCCGCAGTCGGCCGCCCTGTTCATCTCGCAGTCCGGCGAGACCGCCGACACGCTGGCGTCGCTGCGCTATTGCAAGGAAAACGGCCTGAAGATCGGCGCCGTCGTCAACGTCAAGGAATCGACCATCGCGCGGGAATCCGACGCGATCTTCCCGATCATGGCCGGTCCGGAAATCGGCGTTGCCTCGACCAAGGCGTTTACCTGCCAATTGTCCGTGCTCGCAGCTCTTGCGATCGGCGCGGGCCGGGCGCGTGGAACGGTGTCGGAAGCCGAAGAAAAGGTTCTCGTCCGCAGCCTTGCCGAGATGCCGCGGATCATGGGCAAGGTGCTCAACAGCATCCAGCCGGTGATCGAAAGCCTGTCGCGCGAACTGTCGAAGTGCAAGGACGTGCTCTATCTCGGCCGCGGCACCAGCTATCCGCTGGCCATGGAAGGTGCTTTGAAGCTCAAGGAAATCTCCTATATTCACGCGGAGGGCTATGCCGCCGGTGAGCTGAAGCATGGTCCCATCGCCCTGATCGACGAAAACATGCCGGTCATCGTCATCGCCCCGCATGACCGGTTCTTCGAAAAGACGGTGTCGAACATGCAGGAAGTCGCGGCACGCGGCGGCCGCATCATCTTCATCACCGACGAGAAGGGGGCAGCCGCCTCCAAGCTTGAGACGATGAGCACGATCGTGCTGCCGAATGTTGATGAAATCATCGCCCCGATGATCTTCTCGCTGCCGATCCAGCTGCTCGCCTACCACACCGCCGTGTTCATGGGCACCGACGTCGATCAGCCGCGCAACCTGGCAAAATCGGTGACGGTGGAATGATCACACGCTTTGAAAGTCCGGCTGATATTGCAGCAATCCGCGCTGTGACGATTGCCGCGTTCAAGGATCATCCGCACAGCGATCAGACCGAACACCTGATCGTCGATCGCTTGCGGCAGGCGGGCGCTCTCAGCATTTCGCTGGTTGCCGAAGTGAATGGCCAAGTGGCCGGCCATATCGCCTTTTCGCCCGTTAAACTGTTTGACGGTTCGAAGGGCTGGTTTGGGCTTGGGCCGGTATCGGTCTTGCCGGCATTTCAGGGGCAGGGCATTGGTGGCGCATTGATCCGCAAGGGGCTGGATCTGCTGCGGGATCAGGCTGCCGCCGGGTGTGTCGTGATGGGCGATCCGGATCTTTACCGGAAGTTCGGATTTAGCAACGATGCCAAGCTTGTCTTCAAGGATTGTGCGCCGCAGTATTTTTTGGTGCAGCTCTTGTCCTCTGCAGGGGCGTCCGGCATGGTGACATATGACGCGGCGTTTTATGCCGCTGCATAATTCCTGAAATCGGAATCGATTTTGGGAAAAATTATGCAGAAAATTTAAAGTGCTACAGCGGCCTTTGCGCATCATGAATAGCGTGCGGCGCTGTAACGTAGACGAATAGACGGAGCAGCATGATCGACAAACCGGCACGTGGGTTTTTCGCCACGCGGTTGAGGAATTATTTCCTGACCGGCCTGATCATCTGTGCGCCGCTTGCCATTACCGCCTGGATTACCTGGTCGTTTATTCTGTGGGCTGACAGCTGGGTCAAACCCTATCTTCCGTTTGATTATAATCCCGATAATTTTCTGCCTTATCCGGTGCCCGGCTTCGGCCTCTTGACGGCGCTGATGCTGATAACCCTGGTCGGATTTTTCACCRCCAATCTCATTGGAAAGAGCATCGTCGGTTTCGGCGAGTCCCTTCTCGTGCGCACCCCTCTGGTGCGCTCAATCTACAAGGGTCTCAAGCAGATCTTCCAGACGGTGCTGCAGGATCAGTCGAACTCGTTCAAGAAGGCTGGCCTGATCGAATATCCGAGCCCGGGCCTTTGGTCGCTGGTGTTCATCGCGACGGACGCCAAGGGCGAGATCGCGGTCAAATTCACCGAGCGTGGCCTGGATATGGTCGTTGTGTTTCTGCCGCCGACGCCGGTGCCGACGGCCGGCTTCCTGATTTTCGTGCCGCGCGAAAAGATCGTCCCGCTCGACATGAGCCCAGAGGACGCCGCCAAGCTGCTGTTGTCCGGCGGTCTGGTCGCCCCTGACTATCTGCCAAAAGCTTTGCCCGCCGCAGGAAAGACGATGCCGGTCGCGACCAAACGCGGAAAGTTCTTCAGCCGGCTCTGAGGAAACGGATCGCTTCGTCCCTGCGGTGGAGATAAAGCAGGGTTCGCAAAGCCTCGCCGCGCGGTGACGTCAGATCAGGGTCGCGCTCGATGACGTAGGCGGCATCCTTGCGGGCGATTTCGAGCAGGTCGCCATGCGCTTCCAGGCTGGCGATGCGGAAACCGGGCGTACCGGACTGGCGCGTGCCGAGCAATTCTCCTTCACCGCGCAGTTTCAGGTCTTCTTCGGCAATCAGGAATCCGTCTTCTGTCTCCCGAAGGATCGACAGACGCGCGCGGCCATTTTCGCTGAGCGGTCCCTTGTAGAGCAGGATGCAGGTCGACGCCTCGTCGCCGCGGCCGACGCGGCCGCGCAGCTGATGCAGCTGAGCCAGCCCAAACCGTTCCGCATGCTCGATCACCATGATCGTCGCGTCCGGCACATCGACCCCGACCTCGACGACGGTGGTCGCGACCAGAAGGCGAATGTCGCCGTTCTTGAAGGCAAGCATCACCGCATCCTTTTCCGCGCCGTTCATGCGTCCATGCACCAGGCCGACATTCGGGCCGAACTGCTTGTCGAGGCTCTGGAAGCGTTCGTCGGCGGACATCAGGTCGGAAGCCTCCGATTCTTCGACCAGCGGGCAAATCCAATAGGCCTTCTTGCCCTCGGCAAGCGCCGTGCGCAGCCGAGCGACGATTTCGCCGGTGCGCTCGGTTGACACCGTCACCGTCTGTATCGGTTTGCGGCCCGCCGGTTTCTCTGTGAGTTTCGAGACATCCATGTCGCCGAACGCCGCCAGAACCAGGGTGCGAGGGATGGGCGTCGCGGTCATCACCAGCATGTGCGGGGAAATCCCCTTGGCGGTCAGCCGCAGGCGCTGGTGCACGCCGAAGCGGTGCTGCTCGTCGACGACGGCCAGCAGAAGGTTGTTGTAGACGACGGTATCCTGGAACAGCGCATGCGTGCCGATGACAATCTGCGTTTCGCCAGACGCGATGCGTTCCACAATGGCGTCACGCTCGCGGCCCTTGGTGCGGCCGGTCAGCACATCGATGCTGACACCGGCGGGCGCTGCCATCTTCGACAATGTTGCGAAATGCTGCCGGGCCAGAATCTCCGTCGGGGCCATCAGCACGGCCTGCCCGCCGGCCTCGACGGCGGCCAGCATCGACATCAGCGCCACCGCCGTCTTTCCCGAGCCGACATCGCCCTGCAGCAGCCGCAGCATGCGCTCCGTGCCTGCCATGTCCTTCAGCACTTCTTCGATGGCCGTCATCTGGCTGCCGGTGAGTGAAAAGGGCAGCGCGGCAACAACCGGTTTGCTGAGCGTTCCTGTCGCATGCACCGGCGTACCGGCCACCTTGCGCAACCGCTGGCGCACCAGCGACAGGGAGAGTTGTCCGGCGAGGAATTCGTCATAGGCAAGCCGCCGGCGGGCAGGCGCCTGCGGATCGAGGTCGGTTTCGTCGCGCGGGTCGTGCAGGGCGAGGAAACAGTCGCGGGCGGAATGAAAGCCCTGTTTCTGCATCAAGGCTTCTTCAATCCATTCCGGAAAGTCTGGAATGCGGGGCAGGGCCGCTTCGACAGCCTTGCGCAGGATGCGCGCGGAAAGACCGGCTGTCAGCGGATAGATCGGCTCGACCAGCGGCAGGTTTTCAGCCTCGCTCGCCCGCACCATATAGTCCGGATGCACCATCGACGGGCGGCCGTTGAACCAGTCGACCTTGCCGCTGACGGTGACCGTCTCATCGACCGGCAATGCCTTTTCCAGCCAGTTTCCCTTGACCCGGAAGAATGTCAGCGCCAGCTCGCCGGTGTCATCGTGCAGGAAGACGCGGTACGGCTGGCTGGTGCGCGGCGCTGGCGGCTGGTGGCGGTCCACCCGGCCGGTAATGGTAACGATGACACCCTGCGGCGCGCGTGCAATACCCGGCTGGTGGCGCCGATCGATCAGCGAATGTGGCGCGTGAAAGACGAGGTCGATCACCCGGCAATCATCGATGCTTTCACGGCCCAGCAGCCGTGCATAGAGTTCTCCCGCTTTCGGTCCAATGCCTGGAAGCGAGTTGAGAGGCGCAAAAAGCGGGTCGAGAAGGGCAGGTCGCATGGCGCGCAGACTGAAACAAGGATTAGGTCTTTGGCAAGGCTGACAATTATCTTTTCAGCGTTTATAGAGCCATGGCACACGCCGCCTTTACCGGCGCGGCGACAGGAAGGACTTTTCATGACCGGCATCACGCGCACCAGCGCCGATCTCGATCCGCGCCGCAAACGGATTCTCTTCCGCGCCTGGCACCGCGGCATTCGCGAAATGGATCTGGTGTTCGGGCAGTTTGCCGACAATGAGCTGGCCGGGCTTGCCGAGGCCGATCTCGATGAGCTCGAAACCATCATGGCCGAAGAAGACAATGATCTGGTCAAGTGGATCGTCGGCGAATGGCCGGTGCCGGAGCGATATCGCACGCCTTTGTTCGAGCGCATCGCCTCCTATCGGCCCGATTTCGATGTGCTGCTTGCCGACAAGGACAAGAACCACTGATGATTGCCGGTTTTGATCCCATAAAAGTCGCGCGCGCCACCCGCGAGCTGACCATCGGTCCGGTTCCCGCCGGCGTCGAGCCGTTGATTCTTGCCGAGCTTGCCCGCGCCAACGGCCCGGTTGCCTATATTCTCTCCGACGGCCAGCGCATTGCCGATGTCGAGCAGATGCTGGGTTTTGCGGCTCCGGATATTCCGGTGCTGACGCTGCCGGGCTGGGACTGCCTGCCCTATGACCGCGTTTCTCCGAGCGCCGATACGTCGGCGCGGCGTCTTGCAGCGCTGAGCGGCCTGATTGTGCATGCAAAAAAGCCGCATCCGGCAATCGTACTCGTCACCGTCAACGCCGCCTTACAGAAAATGGCGCCGCAGGATATCATCGAGAGCCTTGCCTTTTCGGCCCGCCCGGGTGCCAGCATCCGCATGGACGACATCGCCGCCCGCCTCGGGCGCAACGGTTTCGAGCGCGTCGCCACCGTTCGCGAGGTCGGCGAATACGCGGTGCGCGGCGGCATCCTCGATGTCTTTGTCCCCGGCAGCGACGAACCGGTGCGGCTGGATTTCTTCGGCGATACGCTCGAGAGCATCCGCTCCTTCGATCCGGCCAGCCAGCGCACCACCGGACAGGCCCGCTCGCTCGATCTCAATCCGATGAGCGAGGTGTCGCTGACGCCGGAAACGATCAGCCATTTTCGCACCCAATATCTGTCGATGTTCGGTGCTGCGACCCGCGACGACGCGCTGTACCTGGCGGTTTCCGAAGGCCGGCGTTATGCCGGCATGGAGCATTGGCTGCCGCTGTTCTACGACACGCTCGATACGGTGTTCGATTACCTCGCCGGCTTCCATATCGTGACCGACCATGTGGTTCGCGAAGCGGCTGCCGAGCGCTCCAAGCTGGTTCAGGACTATTACGAGGCCCGCCAGTCGTCGGCGTCCCCGGGAAAGTCGCAGATTTCACAGGGAACGCCCTACAAGCCCGTGCCGCCGGAGATGCTGTATCTGAGCGCCGAAGCGTTCAACGCCGCGCTGGTTTCGCGCAATGCCGTGCGCCTCTCCCCATTCAGCGAACACGAGGGCGAAGCGCGGCAGGTGATCACCGTCGATGCGCGGCTCGGTGTGCGCTGGGCAAAAAACGCGACGGAAACGACCAGCGACGCCGAGCGCGTCAACGTCTTCGATCAGGCCGTCAAATATATCGCCGACCGCCGAGCCAAGGGCGCCAAGGTGTTGATCTCCGCATGGTCGGAAGGATCGCTCGACCGCCTTCTTCAGGTGCTTGTCGAGCACGGCCTCGCCAATATCAAGCCGGTCAAGGCGCTGTCTGAACTGACCAGCCTGAAAGCCGGTGAGGCGGCATCGGCCGTGCTTAGCCTCGAAAGCGGTTTTGAAACGGGCAATCTCGTTGTTATCGGCGAGCAGGACATTCTTGGCGACCGCATGGTGCGCCGCTCGAAACGCCGCAAGCGCGGGGCCGATTTCATTGCTGAAGTCGCTGGTCTCGACGAGGGCAGTATTGTCGTCCATGCCGAACACGGGATCGGCCGGTTCATCGGCCTGCGCACGATCGAGGCGGCCGGTGCGCCGCATGCCTGCCTTGAACTGGTCTATGCAGACGAGGCAAAGCTGTTTCTGCCGGTCGAAAACATCGAGCTTCTGTCGCGCTACGGCTCGGAAGGCAGCGATGCCGTTCTCGACAAGCTCGGCGGCGTCGCCTGGCAGGCGCGCAAGGCCAAGCTGAAGAAACGCCTGCTCGACATGGCCGGCGGTCTGATCCGCATCGCAGCCGAGCGGTTGACGCGTCATGCACCGGTGCTGACGACGCCTGAGGGGCTGTACGACGAATTCGCGGCGCGCTTCCCCTATGACGAGACCGAAGACCAG
The DNA here is from genome assembly GCF_056405855.1 of Pararhizobium sp. P1_E7. NCBI lineage: Bacteria > Pseudomonadati > Pseudomonadota > Alphaproteobacteria > Hyphomicrobiales > Rhizobiaceae > Pararhizobium > Pararhizobium sp. P1_E7. The sequence goes on from NZ_JBFUBH010000012.1 coordinate 26,954, forward strand.
ATGACGTCGATTGAATCCGTTCGCGACGATCTTGGCGCCGGCCGTCCGATGGACCGGCTCGTTTGCGGTGACGTCGGCTTCGGCAAGACCGAGGTTGCGCTGCGCGCCGCCTTCATCGCTGCGATGAACGGCGTCCAGGTGGCCGTTGTCGTGCCGACGACGCTGCTTGCCCGCCAGCATTTCAAGTCGTTTACCGAGCGTTTTCGCGGATTGCCGGTGCGCATTGCCCAGGCATCCCGTCTCGTCGGTTCCAAGGAACTGGCACTGACCAAGAAGGAAGTGGCCGAGGGCAAGACCGATATCGTCGTCGGCACGCATGCGCTGCTCGGCGCCTCGATCAATTTCGCCAATCTCGGCCTGTTGATCATCGACGAGGAACAGCATTTCGGCGTCAAGCACAAGGAGCGGCTGAAGGAGCTGAAATCCGACGTGCACGTCCTGACGCTGTCGGCAACGCCGATCCCGCGCACGCTGCAACTGGCGCTGACTGGTGTTCGCGAACTGTCGCTGATCACCACGGCGCCGGTCGATCGCATGGCTGTCAGGACCTTTATCTCGCCGTTCGATGCCCTGGTCATTCGCGAGACGCTGATGCGCGAGCACTATCGCGGCGGCCAGAGCTTTTACGTCTGCCCACGATTGGCCGACCTGTCGGAAATCCATGACTTCCTCAAATCCGATGTGCCGGAACTGAAGGTTGCCGTCGCCCATGGCCAAATGCCGGCGACCGAACTCGAAGACATCATGAATGCCTTCTACGAGGGCCGCTACGATGTGTTGCTGTCGACGACAATCGTCGAATCGGGCCTCGATGTTCCCACCGCCAACACGCTGATCGTCCACCGTGCCGATATGTTCGGTCTGGCGCAGCTCTATCAGCTCAGAGGCCGTGTCGGCCGTTCCAAGGTTCGCGCCTTCGCGCTGTTCACGCTGCCGGTCAACCGGACGTTGACCGGCATGGCCGAACGCCGCCTCAAGGTCCTACAGTCACTGGATACGCTGGGGGCAGGTTTCCAGCTGGCGAGCCACGACCTCGATATCCGCGGCGCCGGCAATCTGCTCGGCGACGAGCAGTCGGGTCACATCAAGGAAGTCGGCTTCGAGCTTTACCAGCAGATGCTGGAGGAGGCAGTTGCCGAACTGAAGGGCGACGAGGAGATCGCCGACAGCGGCTGGTCGCCGCAGATTTCCGTCGGAACGCCGGTGATGATCCCCGACGACTATGTGCCCGACCTGCATCTGCGCCTCGGCCTTTACCGCCGGCTCGGCGAAATCACCGAGCTTTCGGACATCGATGCCTTCGGCGCCGAGCTGATCGACCGCTTCGGCCCGCTGCCGCTCGAAGTCCAGCATCTTCTGAAGATCGTCTATATCAAGTCGCTCTGCCGCACCGCCAATGTCGAAAAGCTGGATGCAGGCCCGAAGGGCGTCGTCGTCCAGTTCCGCAACCGCGAATTCCCCAATCCGGGCGCGCWGGTCGGCTATATCGCAAAGCAGGGGATCATGGCCAAGATCCGCCCGGATCACAGCATCTTCTTCCAGCGCGATTTCCCGACACCGGAAAAGCGGCTGGCAGGCTCCGCAGTCGTGATGACGCAGCTGGCCGGGTTGGCTACTGCATAATTCCTCAAATCGGAGTCGATTTGAGGAAAAATTATGCAGTAAATCGAAGGTGTTACAGCGGTTTGCGCGTCATGAATGACGCGCGGCGCTGTAAGAACTGACTGCGAACAAAAAAGCCGCGCGGAATTTCGCGCGGCTGTTTGACTTTTCCGGTTATTTCCGGCTCAATTGATCTGGGACGTATCTTTCATCTTGGCGATATCGCGCAGGGCTCCGGTCAAGACATCGACCGACTGCGCCCCCATGACGGCATACTTGCCGTCGATGACGAAGCAGGGAACGCCGGTGACGCCCATGTCCCGCGCCGTTTCAATCTCGCCTGAAACGGCATCCTTGTCGGCATCCGAGGCGAGCAGCGCTGCGACGACGCTGCGATCGAGCCCGGCCTCTTCCGCGATATCGAGCAGGACCGCGTGGTCGCCGACATTGCGGCCCTCTTCGAAATTCGCCTTGAACAGCAGTGAGGCTACTTCGCTCTGCGTCTCCGGCCCTTCTGTCAGCGCCCAGCGGAGTAGCCGGTGCGCGTCGAGTGTATTGGGGCTGATCTTGACGGCGTCGAAATCGAACGCGATGCCGTCCTGCTGGCCAAGCCCAGCCAGCATTTCATGCGCACGCTCGACTGCCGCCTGGCCCCCGAGCTTGGCGGCAAGATGCGCCTTGTGATCGACGCCTTCCGGCGGCAGGTCAGGATTGAGCTGATACGGCCGCCAGTTCACCGTCACAAGAACATCGCCAGCGACATTGGCGATCGCCTGATCGAGCCTCGCCTTGCCGAGATAGCACCAGGGGCAGACGACGTCGGAGATGACGTCGATATTGACATGGTTCATGACGCTTGCTCCTTGCGCTGACAATCATTGATCAGCGACATAGGCGTCCCGGTTTGCGCTTTCAATGCGTTACCAAAAGTATACCGCCGCCAATTCCGCGTTACTGCACAGTTTCATCCCACCAGGTCGGTAGCTGGTAGCCATAAAGTGGCACCACGCCCGGGCGGCCGATGTGCTTTTCGCGGGCCACCCATTGCGACCCGACATGATAAAGCGGCACGAGATAGAAGTTGGAGACGAGGAGGCGATCATGGGCCCGCACCGCTGCGGTGAAGTCGTCGACGCTGACGGCACGAAGAATATGATCGATCAGCGTATCGACATCCTTGTCTGCGACGCCGGCAAAATTCGAGCTGCCCTGCTGATCGCGCGATTGCGAACCCCAATAGGAAATCTGCTCGATCCCCGGTGAAAGCGAGGATGGGAACGACTTCATGATGACATCATAATCGAACGACTGGCTGCGCTGCTGATATTGCGAATCATCGACCGTGCGCACCGTCGCTGTGATGCCAAGTGCCGCGAGGAATCGCTGATAGGCCAGGGCCAGTTTCTCCTGCCCCTCGTTCTGGGTCATGATCTCGAACGAAAGCGGCGTGCCCTTGTCGTTGATCATCTTGCCGTCCTTGATACCGTAACCGGCTTCACGCAAAAGCGTCACGGCTTCGCGCAGCACATTGCGGTCGCGTCCCGTGGCATCCGTGACCGGCAGACGATACGTTCCGTCGAGAACCGATGGATTGATACGGTTCCTGATGTCGCCCAAAATCCCCAGTTCGCGATTGTCGGCGGCAACGCCGAGATAGGACWGGCCCGAATTCTGCCAGAAGCTCTGCGTGCGGGTATAGGCATTATCGAAGAGGTTCTTGTTGACCCATTCGAAATCGAAGACCAGCGCCAAGCCCTGACGCAGCTTCGGGTTCTCGAACATCGGCCGGCGGGTGTTGAAGACGAAGCCGAGCATGCCGGACGGCGTCTTCGGCGTGAACGTGTCCTTGACGACCTTGCCTGATTGAACAGCCGGGAAATTGTAGCTGCGCGACCATTTTGTCGGACTGCCTTCCGGATAGATGTCGATCTCGCCCTTCTTGAAGGCCTCGAAAAGGGAATTGTCCTGCAGGAAGTATTCGACGGAAATCTCGTCGTAATTGTCGAAGCCGATTTTCGTTGGCAGATCCTTTGCCCAGTAATCCGGGTTACGCTTGTAGACGATGCGCTCGCCGGGCTTGACCTCGGCGACACGATATGGCCCCGACCCGAGCGGGAATTTCAGCGATGTCTGGTCGAACGTCGCCGCATCGGTCGCATGTTTCGGCAGGATCGGCGTCATGGCGATCAACAGCGGAAACTCGCGGTCGGCCTGATCGTTGAAGGTAAAGCGGACACTGCGGTCGCCGACCTTCTCCATTTTTTCGACCTTTGCCAGCCGCGTGGCGAACGGGACACGGCCCTTGTCGCGAAACAGCTCGAAGGTGAAGATGACGTCCTCGGGCGTCACCGGCTGGCCATCGGCCCATTTGGCCTTGGGGTTCAGGTTGAACTGGATGAAGGTGCGGTCGTCATCCCACTCGACTGTCTCGGCCAGGAGGCCATAGAGCGAGAAAGCCTCGTCGCGGGAGCGCTGCATCAGCGAATCATAGATGAGATTGCCGTATTCCGGATCGAGCATGCCGCGCGCGGTGGTGCGCATGCTCTTCAGGATGAACGGGTTGAGACTGTCGAACGTGCCGACGACGCCGTAAGAGACGCGGCCGCCCTTCTTCACGTCCGGCTTGACGTAAGGGAAGTTCTTGAAATCGGCGGGCAGGGCGGGTTGGCCATGCATGGCGATGCCGTGAACCGGTTCTGCCTGTGCCGTTACACCGGCGCCAAGCGTGGCCAGCAACGAAATCAAACCCAAAAACAATGCGCGCAAAGCCCGCCTCCTGCTGTCGTCGTCCTGTGAATCACGGCAAATTATCACGTTGACCAGCATTGCCAACCGGCAGATGGCATTTAAAGCCGGTGCCGGCCCGAGAACCGAATGCAAAAAAATGGCGGAGAGGCTGGATATCTATCGCCGCTCGCTGTAACAGGTGTTCCCGGAGACGAGGGTCATGCAATTGCCTCATTTGCCCAACAGGAGAGCGGGCAGCTGACCATTGATCACGAGCGTCTTTAAGACTGCTCAGACACCGGAATTCAGGAGACGGATATCAATATGATCTTCAAGTCGAACTTCACCAAAAAGGCTGCTTTGTCGGCGTTCGCCGGCGCTGTCGCCGTTGCCGCTCTGCCGTCCGCGTCTTTCGCGCAGCAGGCTGCCGGCCGTCCGCCGCAGGGCTGGTTCAAGGTCTGCACCAAGCAGGAAGACAACGACGTCTGCATCGTGCAGAACCTGTTGACGGCCAGCAACGGTCAGCTGATCACCGCCGTTGGCTTGATCAGCGTTCAGGGCAAGGTCAACCGCAAGGTTCTGCAGGTTTCGGTTCCGTCGGCACGCCTCATTCCGCCCGGCATTCAGATGCAGATCGATGGTGGAAAGGGCGCCAAGCTCGACTACGCCATCTGCATGCCTGACAAGTGCGTTGCCGAAGTGCCGCTCAGCGATGCCGTTCTTGCCAGCCTGAAGAAGGGCGGCGAAGTCGTCTTCACGTCGGTCAACTTCCAGCGCGCGCCGAACCCGATCAAGATTTCGCTCGGTGGTTTCACCGGCGTCTTCGACGGCGAACCGATCGAACAGTCCAAGCTCGAAGAGCGCCAGCGCCTGCTGCAGGAAGAAATGCAGAAGAAGGCCGAGGACGCCCGCAAGAAGCTTGAAGAAGCCCAGAAGGCTGCCAAGGCGAACTGATTGCCTGACTTCTCAAGCAAAAAGCCGCTGCGATAATCTCGCGGCGGCTTTTTGCATTTAAGGCCAAAACCATCATCGATGGTTGTCTCAGTGCTGGACAACCGCTTTCGGCTTATACTGCCCGACGGTCTCCGGATCGAAGAAGGCGTTCACCTGCGAATGACGCACCGGTTTTCCGCTTTCATCCGAAACGAGATTCTGTTCGGAGACATAGGCGACGTATTCCGTTTCCTCGTTCTCCGCGAGCAGATGGTAGAACGGCTGGTCCCTGGTCGGGCGGACTTCAGCGGGTATTGAATTCCACCATTCCTCGGTGTTGGCATATTCCGGATCGACGTCGAATATAACGCCGCGGAATGGAAACACGCGATGGCGAACAACCTGTCCAATCTGAAATTTTGCGTCTCTTTGTTTCAGCATGTTAGGTTCCTTTCGCTGTATTATGTGGTGGTTCTTCATCAAACATCAATAGCCAAACTCTGCCAGGACATGGGCGCAGAGCATCGCGGATCGGCACAGACAGCATCGCTTGATGCGGTTGCTTGCCTCTGTTGGAAAATCGTCGTACCTCAAATGGGAGGCGTTCTTCGGCAGCGGATATGGCATGAGCAATCAATGGGGTAGGGATCATCAGGTGACACGCGGCCGCAGCCCCTCCGGCCTCGCGCTGCCGGCTGTGCTTTGCGTCGTGCTGATTGCCGCCGGCGGCTATTTCTGGTTTGCCCGGCAGACTATGCAGGCGGATATTGCCGCGCTGAAGGCCGGTACTGCCTCACTCACAGCGGAACTGGCCGAAGTCACGGCGGAGAAAGACAAGGCCAGCAGCGATCTCGTCAACTTCAAAAAGAATTCCGGAAACTGGGCCGAAGAACTGGAGAAGGATTATGCCGAGCTGAAGCTGAATGAGGTTCCCAAGCTCACCCGGCTGCTGGACAAGCGCGACGCCGATATTTCCGCGCTTGAAAAACTGCTTTCAACCGAAAAGACCGCAGCGAAATCTGCGGCCGATGATTTCACGGCAACGATTGCCAGGCTCAACGATCAGCTGAGCATTGCCAAGACCGATGCTGCCGATGCCCGGACGCAACTGCAAAATCTTGGCGCCGACAACATTGCGCTGAACAAGCAGATAACCAGCCTGAAGGCGGCCCTCGAGAGGGCAATGGCCGATACGGTGGCAGCGCAAAAGGCGTTGGAGCAGAAGGTGACGGACGCCGAAAGAAAGCCTCCGACATTCAAATCAGCGCTTGATCTGGCGCGTGATGTTCAGCTCCAGACGCTGGAACAAAGCCTCAGTGAAGAACGCCGGAAAGTCGAAATACTGCAGAAGCAGCTTGAGGATCAGGCTAAGGCCGCTGCCAGAATTGCCGCCGAAACGCCATCCGATGTACCGGTGATCGACAAGCCGGTATCCGAGGCCGGTCGGCCGGTTCCGGGCGCGGGATTGGTCCCCCGTGACCGGCTGACGGTGGACAGGATCATTGGTACGACGCGGGGCGTTGGCTTTCTGGACGACGAGAAGAAACAACGCCTGAAAGACCAGCTGGCGTCAGGCGCTTGCGTTACCGATGCGCTTGAAAGTGTCTTTGACAAAGTGCCGCTGATCCTGATGCGCAATCTGATGCGCGATTTTAAAAGTGATTGCTGACAACCGGTATCTGCCTGCCAGGCGGGCGCATTACGTGGAGAAAACATGATGTTCCGACGGGCTTTCATAGCCGCTACGATCTTTACGGCGCTGGCGCTCCATTCGGCATCGGCTGCCGAATTCGAAAAGAACATCATGACCGGCGGGCCGCAGGGCACCTATATACAGATCGGGCGGGATGTCTCGACCCTCGGCAAGACCTGTGGCCTGACGCTCAACGTCAAGGAATCCGCAGGGTCGCTTGAGAATTTCGTCGGCGTGCGCAACAGCAAAAATACCCAGTTCGGCATCGTCCAGAGCGATGTGCTCGAATATCTGAAAACGTTCGAGGCCGATGATCCGGAAGTGCAGCAGGCGGTGCGCGGCGTGCGCATCATGTTTCCGCTCTATAACGAGGAAATCCATGTTCTCGCCCGTACCGATATCAAAGGCATGGAAGATCTGGCTGGCAAAAAGGTTGCCGTCGGCGTCAAGGACAGCGGCACCTTCCTGACATCCTCGCTGATCCTCGATATCTTGCAGGTGAAGACCGGGGAGCGGGTGCCGCTCAATCCGGATGCAGCCTTGCCAAAGCTTCTCGCAGGCGAGATCGACGCCTTCTTCTACGTCGCCGGGGCGCCGGCGGCGCTGTTCAAGAACAACCCGATCGATGGAGCGAAATTCCATCTCGTGCCGATCACCGAAGCGCCGCTTCTGGCAACCTACACGCCGTCGCGCATCGATGCCGGAACCTATGCCTTCCAGAAAGAGCCCGTCGATCTGATCGCCGTCAAGGCTGTGATGATGACCTATGACTACGACGTCAAGCGCAACGCCTATCAACGGGACAGCTGCAAGGCCGTCTCGGAGTTTTCCAGCCTCATCCTCAACAATCTCGACAAGCTGCAGGCAACCGGCCATCCGAAATGGAAGGATGTCGATCTGACGGCCCTGCCGCCCGGCTGGCAGGTCGGGGTCTGCGTCAAGGCAGGCATGGCGCTCGACTACAAGCCGGCCTGCAAGTCGCCGGAAGCCGCGAGCCAAGCGCCGGATGGCAACGAGGAATATCTCAATCTTTTGAAGCAGCGGCTGAAGAAGAAATAGAGCAAACCTCTCCAAACAAAAGGCCGGCTTTCTGGTGAAAGCCGGCCTTTTGTTTGAGACGGACCCGCCGCAGACGGGTCCGAAACCGGCCGTCAGGCCGAGTAGTACATGTCGAATTCGACCGGATGCGGGGTCATCTCGTAGCGCATGACCTCGACCATCTTCAGTTCGATATAGGAATCGATCTGATCGTCGTCGAAGACACCGCCGGCGGTCAGGAACTTGCGGTCCTTGTCGAGGCTTTCCAGCGCTTCGCGCAACGAGCCGCAGACGGTCGGGATCTTCTTCAATTCCTTCGGCGGCAGGTCGTACAGATCCTTGTCCATGGCCTTGCCCGGATGGATCTTGTTCTTGATGCCGTCGAGGCCAGCCATCAGCATCGCTGCGAAGGCGAGGTAGGGGTTTGCCAGCGGATCAGGGAAGCGGACTTCGACGCGCTTGGACTTCGGGCCCGTGCCGAACGGAATGCGGCACGAAGCCGAGCGGTTGCGGGCGGAGTAGGCGAGCAGCACCGGTGCCTCATAGCCCGGGACGAGACGCTTGTAGGAGTTCGTCGTCGGGTTGGAAAAGGCGTTGATCGACTTGGCGTGCTTGATGATGCCGCCGATGAAATAGAGGCAGCTTTCCGAAAGGCCGGCATATTCGTCGCCTGCGAAGGTCGGCTTGCTGTCCTTCCAGATCGACAGGTGGACGTGCATGCCCGAGCCGTTGTCGCCGAAAATCGGCTTCGGCATGAAGGTTGCCGTCTTGCCATAGGCGTTGGCGACCTGGTGTACGACGTATTTGTAGATCTGCACCTTGTCGGCATTGCGCACCAGCGTATCGAACCGGACACCGAGCTCATGCTGGGCGGCGGCCACTTCGTGGTGCTGCTTTTCGACGGTGACACCCATTTCTGTCAGGACCGTCAGCATTTCGGAGCGCATATCCTGGCAGCTGTCGATCGGCGGAACCGGGAAATAGCCGCCCTTGACGCGCGGACGGTGACCGAGGTTGCCGGTCTCGTAGTCGGTGTCGTCGTTCGATGGCAGTTCGGAAGAATCGAGCTTGAAGCCGGTATTGTAGGGATCGGCCTTGTATTTGACGTCGTCAAACACGAAGAATTCCGGTTCCGGGCCAACGAAGACGGTGTCGCCGATGCYGGACGCCTTGAGATAGGCCTCGGCCTTCTTGGCGATGCCGCGCGGATCGCGGTTATAGGCTTCGCCGGAGACCGGATCGAGAATATCGCAGACGATAACCATCGTGGACTGCGCAAAGAAAGGATCCATGTGCACGGTTGCCGTATCCGGCATCAGCACCATGTCGGACTCGTTGATGGCCTTCCAGCCGCCGATAGACGAGCCGTCGAACATGACGCCATCGGCGAACATGTCTTCATCCACACAGCCGACGTCCATCGTCAGGTGATGCAGCTTGCCCTTCGGGTCCGTGAAGCGCAGGTCAACGAACTTGACGTCGTTATCCTTGATTTGCTTGAGGATATCATTTGCAGTCGTCATGTTTTGAAAGTCCCTCTTTTGAGATGACGAGGTAGGACCCGAACCGAACGGTCAGGCAGATTAGATGGCGTCGATGCCGGTTTCGCCGGTACGGATTCGAATGACCTCTTCGATATTGGATACGAAGATCTTTCCGTCGCCAATGCGTCCGGTCTGGGCGGCATTCCGTATGGCCTCGATCACGGCCTCCGCGTTTTCGTCAGCCAGCACGACTTCGACTTTCACCTTGGGGAGAAAATCAACAACGTATTCCGCCCCACGATACAGCTCCGTGTGGCCTTTCTGGCGCCCAAAGCCCTTCGCTTCCGTGACGGTGATACCCTGCAGACCAACCTCCTGAAGGGCTTCCTTCACTTCGTCAAGCTTGAAAGGCTTTATGATCGCTTCGATCTTTTTCATGAGAAAATGTCTCTCCGCTTCTCCCGTTATGGCAGGCTTATGCCCGCTCGCCCTTAATATGCATTTTACATGCCAGATATGGCAAATGCGATGGTGTTTTGGATGAAAACTCCTCCATCTGCTGTGATCATATCGCTTTATTCGGAATAAACAGCGCCTTTTGCCTATTTTTTATGAATTTTTCTGCGCGAAACCGAATTGTCCGCAACTCTTGGCGCCTAGTGCATTGTTAAGCGACATATTTGAGCGTCAAATATGTGCAAATGCATAAAAAATATACAAAATCGACCCATAGTTTTACGCTTGCCGCCGCCGCTGCTTGGGGGCATTTTGACGCCATGCCATTCACCCGCGACACCGTGATCATTACCCCCGCCGAAATGTCTGCGATCGATCGCGACGCAGCGCTGTCGGGGATCGACAGTTTTCGGCTGATGACCTTAGCCGGCATGGCCGTCGCCGCTGCAGCCCTGCGGCTTTACCCCGGCGCGTTGCGGTTTGCCGTTCTGTGTGGACCCGGCAACAATGGCGGCGACGGCTATATCGCAGCAGTGGCCTTGCGGCAGAGCGGCGCTGATGTCCGCGTCCATTGCCTCGGCGAGCCGGCGCGTCTCAAAGGCGATGCCGCCCGTGCCCATGCGGCGTGGGCGCACAGCACCGCCGCTCTTGCGGCATACAAGCCGCAGCCCGGGGATATCGTTATCGATGCCGTGTTTGGCGCAGGCCTCGCCCGTCCGGTCGGCAATGATGTGGCCTCGATCATGCAGGCCGTCGCGCAAGCGCAACTCCCGGTCATCGCGGTGGACCTGCCATCCGGTGTTGACGGCCGCACCGGACAGGTGCTGGGTGAGAGTTTTCGCGCCAGCCATACCGTCACTTTCATGGCGCGGAAGCCGGGGCACATCCTGCTGCCGGGCCGGGCGCTCTGCGGCAGCCTGGAGGTTTTCGATATCGGTATACCGGAGCGGATCCTGCGCAGCCACGCAAGCGGGCTTTGCGAAAACGCTCCAGATCTCTGGGCAGGGCAGGCGCGCGTCCTTGATCCTTCGGCCCATAAATTCAAGCGCGGCCATCTCGCCGTCTTCTCGGGCGGGCCGCTCACAACCGGGGCGGCGCGGCTTTCGGCGTCCGCCGGACTGAAGGCCGGCGCCGGGCTGGTGACGCTGGTGTCCCCATCCGACGCCCTCGACGCCAACGCAACCCACCTGACCGCCGTGATGCTCAAGCAAATCGACGATGCCGGCGCTCTGTCGCACTGGCTTGCCGACAGACGCGTCAGCGCCTTCGTATTGGGTCCGGGTTTTGGCGATATGGAGAAGGCACGGCAATACGCCTTGATGCTCAGCGACAGGGCTTTGGTGCTCGATGCCGACGGGATCACCGCTTTCAAGGACGATCCGGCACCGCTGTTCGCAGCCTTTGCGGGAGGCGAAACCCGGCTGGTCATGACCCCGCACGAGGGCGAGTTCGCCCGGCTGTTTGCCGATATCGACGCTGACCAAACGCTCTCGAAGGTCGATCGCGCCATTGCGGCGGCCAAACGCAGCCATGGCGTCATCGTCTACAAGGGCGCCGATACGGTCATCGCATCGCCCGACGGCCGCGCCGCAATCAATACCAACGCGCCGCCGTGGCTGGCGACGGCCGGATCAGGAGATACACTTGCCGGCATCATCGGTGCCCATCTGGCGCAGGGCATGCCGGCCTTTGAAGCCGCCGCCGCCGGCGTCTGGCGCCATGGCCGGGCAGGCACCAAGGCGGGCGAGGGGCTGACGGCGGAAGACCTTGCGGCCGCTATCGAGCCGCTGCCGGCCGTTACAGCGCAGCGGGTCACCCATGACCCGCAAAGGTCGCTGTAACACCTTAAATTTGCTGCATAATTCCATAAATTGGCTCCGATTTAAGGAATTGTGCGGCTAGTGATCAAGCCACCCGCTTCTGAAGTGCCCGAGCGCCGTTCGGCGCATTGACCTTGCCCTCGGTGATGAAGAAGGCAAAGACGTTGCGCGGCTTCTTTTCCGGCTTGTGAGCTGGATCGGCATGGGCGAGATCGCCGATATCGCCGCCTGCCGCCCAGATTTTCACCCGCTCAGCCCAGAGATCGAGGCGTTTTTCATCGTAACAGGTCTGCACGTCATCGCTGCCGGTCTGAAGGCGGGCATAGACGAAATCACCGGTCACATCGGCGATCATCGGATAATCGAAATGATCGGCGCAGACGACCGCCACCTTGTGCTTGGCAAGCAGAGCCGTGAATTCCGGCGTGCGGAAGGAATCGTGCCTGACTTCAACGACATGACGCAGCGTCAGGCCATCCTGCTTTTCCGGAAGCAGCGCCAGAAACGCGCCAAAATCATCGGCGTCGAATTTCTTGGTCGGCATGAACTGCCAGAGGATCGGGCCGAGATGCGGTCCGAGTTCCGTCAGCCCCTGGCCAAGGAATTTGCCGATCGATTCGCCGGCGTCCGCCAGCACCTTCTTGTTGGTGGCAAAGCGGCTGGCCTTCAGCGAGAAGATAAAATCATCAGGCACTTCCGACGCCCACTTGGCGAAAGTCTCAGGCTTTTGCGAGCTATAATAGGTACCGTTGACCTCGATGGCCTTCAGCTGCTGGCTTGCATACTCAAGCTGCCGCTTCTTCGCCAGCGTTTCCGGATAAAACGTCCCCTCCCAGGGATCGAAGGTCCAGCCGCCAATGCCGCAGCGGATCGTGCCTGATGTCGACATACTCTCTCCCTCTCGTTCTATGTCTTACTCCGCCGCGGCCATCTTACGGATCGGCCGCCGCTCCAGAAGTTCCTTGAGGAAAGCGCCGGTATGGGAGCGCTTTTCCTTGACAATGTCCTCGGGCGTTCCCGCAGCAATCACCTCACCGCCGCCATCGCCGCCCTCGGGGCCAAAATCGATGACCCAGTCGGCGGTCTTGATGACTTCGAGATTGTGCTCGATGACCACAACGGAATTGCCCTGATTGACCAGTTCGTGCAGCACCTCGAGCAGTTTGGCGACGTCATGGAAGTGCAGGCCGGTGGTCGGTTCGTCGAGAATGTAGAGCGTGCGGCCGGTCGAGCGTTTCGACAGTTCCTTGGCGAGCTTGACGCGCTGCGCCTCGCCGCCCGACAGCGTGTTCGCCTGCTGGCCGACCTTGATGTAACCGAGGCCGACGCCCTGCAGCGCCTGCAGCTTGTCGCGCACGGCGGGGACTGCGGCGAAGAACTCGACGCCTTCCTCGACGGTCATGTCGAGCACGTCGGCGATCGACTTGCCCTTGAAATGCACGTCGAGCGTTTCGCGGTTGTAGCGCTTGCCGTGGCAGACGTCGCAGGTGACATAGACGTCCGGCAGGAAGTGCATCTCGATCTTGATGACGCCGTCGCCCTGGCAGGCCTCGCAGCGGCCGCCCTTGACGTTGAAGGAGAACCGGCCCGGCTGATAGCCGCGCGTCTTTGCCTCGGGCAGGCCGGCGAACCAGTCGCGGATCGGCGTGAAGGCGCCGGTATAGGTGGCCGGGTTGGAGCGCGGTGTGCGGCCGATCGGAGACTGATCGATATCGATGACCTTGTCGATATGCTCGAACCCGTCGATCCGGTCGTGCTCGGCCGGGTTTTCGCGCGCACCCATGATCCGCCGCGCCGCGGCCTTGTAGAGCGTCTCGATCAGGAAGGTCGACTTGCCTCCACCTGAAACGCCGGTGACGGCCGTGAAAATGCCGAGCGGGATCGAGGCCGTGACGTTCTTCAGATTGTTGGCACGGGCGCCGACGACGGTGATTTCCTTTTTCTTCTTCGGCTTGCGCCGCTCGGCCGGAACCGAAACCGCCATTTCGCCGGACAGATACTTGCCGGTCAGCGAGTTCGGATTGGCAAGGATTTCCGGTGGCGCGCCCTGTGCCACGACTTCGCCGCCGTGAATGCCGGCAGCCGGCCCGATGTCGACCACATAGTCGGCCGTCATGATGGCGTCCTCGTCATGCTCGACGACGATCACGGTATTGCCGATATCGCGCAGGTGCCGCAGCGTATCGAGCAGCCGGGCATTGTCGCGCTGGTGCAGGCCGATCGACGGTTCGTCGAGAACGTAGAGCACGCCGGTCAGGCCCGAGCCGATCTGCGAGGCCAGCCGGATGCGCTGGCTTTCGCCGCCCGACAGCGTGCCGGAATTGCGCGACAGGCTAAGATATTCGAGGCCGACATCATTGAGGAAGCGCAAGCGCTCGCGGATTTCCTTGAGGATGCGCACCGCGATCTCGTTCTGCTTGGCGTTCATGTGCTGCGGCAGGACGTCGAACCAGTCACGCGCAACCCGGATCGACATCTGCGTGACTTCGCCGATATGCAGCTTGTTGATCTTGACCGCGAGCGCCTCCGGCTTCAACCGGAAGCCGGCACAGGCCGGGCATGGGGCGGCCGACATGTAGCGCTCGATTTCCTCGCGCGCCCAGGCACTGTCGGTTTCCTTCCAGCGCCGTTCCAGGTTGGGCACGATGCCTTCGAAGGTCTTGGTCGTGTTGTAGGAACGGGCGCCGTCCTCGTAGTGGAAGCTGATCTTTTCTTCGGTGCCCTGCAGGATGGCGTGCTTGGCCTCGTCGGAGAGGTCGGTCCATTTGCTCGACAGCTTGAAGCCGAAAGCCTTGCCGAGCGCTTCGAGCGTCTGGTTGTAGTAGGGTGACGACGATTTCGCCCAAGGGGCGATGGCGCCGCTCTTCAGCGTCCGGTCAGGTTCCGGGATGATCAGCGCCTCGTCGATCTTCTGCTGGCTGCCCAGACCGTCGCAGGTCGGGCAGGCGCCGAAGGGGTTGTTGAACGAGAACAGCCGCGGTTCGATTTCCGAAATGGTGAAGCCGGATACGGGGCAGGCGAATTTTTCGGAAAACAGCACGCGCTCGTGCGTTTCGTTCAGCGACTTGTTGGCCGAGCCGCCTGCCGCAGTCTCTTCCGGCGGCAGTGGCTTGTCGGCGAATTCGGCGATGGCCAGACCGTCGGCAAGCGTCAGGCAGGTTTCCAGACTATCGGCCAGGCGCGTCGTCAGGTCCGGGCGCACGACGACGCGATCGACGACGACGTCGATGTCATGCTTGTATTTCTTGTCGAGCGCCGGCGCCTCGGCAATCTCGTAGAATTGCCCGTCGATCTTGACGCGCTGAAAGCCCTTCTTCATCAGCTCGGCGAGCTCTTTCTTGTACTCGCCCTTGCGGCCGCGCACGATCGGCGCGAGAATATAGAGGCGCGTGCCTTCGCCGAAATCGACAACCCGGTCGACCATCTGGCTGACTGTCTGGCTTTCGATCGGCAGGCCGGTCGCCGGCGAATAGGGCACGCCGACCCGGGCAAACAGAAGACGCATATAGTCGTAGATCTCGGTGACCGTGCCGACCGTCGAGCGCGGGTTGCGCGAGGTGGTCTTCTGCTCGATCGAGATTGCCGGAGACAGGCCGTCGATCTGGTCGACGTCCGGCTTCTGCATCATCTCGAGAAACTGGCGGGCATAGGCCGACAGGCTTTCGACATAGCGCCGCTGTCCCTCGGCATAGATGGTGTCAAAGGCGAGAGAGGATTTTCCGGAGCCGGACAGGCCGGTCATGACGATCAGCTTGTTGCGCGGCAGATCGAGGTCAATGCCCTTCAGATTGTGCTCACGCGCGCCGCGGATGGAAATGGTCTCGAGTTTGCTCATCGTGCCCAGCTTTGTGTCTGCATTGGAAAGCTCCTATTTAGGTACGGCACAGCGCATGTCGAGGCGCAATCCGAAAAACAGGCAACCTTCACGAGTCGGTTGACAGGATATTACGGATTTATTAGAACAAATAAAGAACGAAATTTGAAATCTGTTGTGGATGATGCAATGCAAAGGGGCGTATGCTTGGGCGTCAGCCGCTAAGATGCGCGCTTGGAATTAGGTAGCCGGGCTGTGAAAGGCCGGGCAGGATAGCGGGAAAAGCAAGATGGCAGGCAGTGTCAACAAGGTGATTTTGATCGGTAACCTCGGGGCAGACCCGGAAATCCGGCGCACGCAGGACGGCAAGCCGATCGCCAACCTGAACATTGCGACGTCGGAAAGCTGGCGCGACCGCAATTCCGGCGAGCGCAAGGAAAAGACCGAATGGCATCGTGTGGTGATCTTCAACGAAGGTTTGTGCAAGGTTGCCGAGCAGTATCTGAAGAAGGGTGCGACGGTCTATATCGAAGGCCAGCTGCAGACCCGCAAATGGCAGGACAAGGACGGCCAGGATCGCTACTCGACGGAAGTCGTGCTGCAGGGCTTCAATTCGACGCTGACCATGCTGGGCGGCCGTGGTGACGGGCAGGGCGCCGGCGGCAGCCGCGGCGGCTCCGAATACGGCGGCAATGCCGGCGGCGGTTCCAGCAACTACGGCGGCGATTACGATCGCCCGTCCCCGGCGCCATCGGGCCGCTCCAGCGGCAGCAGCAGCGGCGGAAACTTTTCGCGCGATATGGATGACGACATTCCGTTCTGAGCGAAGCGCTCGACAGTCAAAAAGGCCCGGGAAACCGGGCCTTTTTCGTCAGACGAACCGCCTGCAGTTTGGCGCGGTCACAAAGCCATGGCCGATTTGACGCCGTCGACCACGAACTGCACCGCCAAAGCCGCAAGGATGACGCCGAGCAGCCGTGTCAGGATGGCGCGGCCGGTGACGCCCAAGAACCGGTCGATGCGATCGGCGATGACGAGGGCGGCAAACAGGATGGCCAGGCAGAAAGCGATGACCAGGATCAGCTGGGCCCGGTCGATCGTTGCCGAAAACGAGCCGGAAAGCAGGATCGTCGCCGAGATCGCGCCGGGACCGGCAATCAGCGGCAGCGCCAGCGGAAACACCGCGATATTGTGGATGTGGTCTCGGGTAATGGCGGCTTCGCCGCTCTTTTCCTTGCGCTCATTGCGCTTCTCGAAGATCATTTCGAAAGCGATCCAGAACAGGAGCAGGCCGCCGGCGATCCGGAAGGCGCCGATGGAGATGCCCAGCAGGCCGAGGATGCCGTTGCCGAACAGCGCGAAGGCCGACAGGATAAAAAACGCGATCAGCGTGCCGCGGCGGGCCACCAGAAAGCGTTCGTGCCGGCTCATGCCGACGGTGAGGCTAAGGAAGATCGGCGCAAGGCCGGGCGGATCGATGGTGACCAGGATTGTGGTCAGCGCATTGATCAGAAGGTCGATGTCAGGCATCCCGTTCCCCCTCGCGGCCTTGTTTAGGATCGCCGCCTGATGAATTGTTAGGCGAGGGCGGCAGCGAATGAAAGGGCCGTCCTTCACTGTTCTGCCGCTTTTGCCTTGCAAATGCCTGCGAGAGCGCCGATGAGCCTAAAAGGCTGTTCAAAACCCAGCCCCGAAATTGGCGCTCGCCAATGCATTCGGCTATAAAAATCTGTCTGATTCTGAACAAAGATCGTGATCGAAATTGACTGAACAAAGCACACCAGGCGGCGGCAAGAACCCACCCGGCATCGAGCCCATTTCCATCATGGAGGAAATGCAGCGCTCCTATCTCGATTACGCCATGAGCGTTATCGTCAGCCGCGCTCTTCCCGACGTCCGCGATGGTCTGAAGCCCGTGCACCGGCGCATCCTGTTCGGGATGAGCGAACTGGGCATCGACTGGAACAAGAAATACGTCAAATGCGCCCGCGTCACCGGGGACGTGATGGGTAAATTCCATCCGCATGGCAACTCGGCGATCTATGATGCGCTCGCCCGCATGGCGCAGCCCTGGTCGTTGCGCCTGCCGCTGATCGACGGTCAGGGCAATTTCGGCTCCATCGACGGTGACCCGCCGGCGGCCGAACGCTACACCGAGTGCCGCCTGGAGAAAGCGGCGCACGCGCTGCTCGACGACCTCGACAAGGAAACGGTCGATTTTCGCGACAACTATGACGGCACGCTGAGCGAGCCGTCTGTCGTGCCGGCGAAATTCCCCAACCTTCTGGTCAACGGCGCAGGCGGCATCGCCGTCGGCATGGCGACCAATATCCCGCCGCACAATCTGATCGAGGTGATCAACGGCTGTATCGCCCTGATTGACGAACCGGCGCTCGAACTGCCGCAGCTGATGGAGATCATTCCCGGTCCGGACTTCCCGACCGGCGCCTTCATTCTCGGCCGGTCCGGCATCCGCTCGGCCTACGAGACCGGCCGCGGCTCGGTCATCATGCGCGGCCGCGCTACCATCGAGCCGATGCGCGGCGACCGCGAGCAGATCATCATCACCGAAGTTCCCTATCAGGTGAACAAGGCGACGATGATCGAGAAGATGGCCGAACTGGTCAAGGACAAGCGCATCGAGGGCATTTCCGACCTGCGCGACGAATCCGACCGCCAGGGCTACCGCGTCGTCGTCGAGCTGAAGCGCGATGCCAATGCCGAGGTGATCCTCAACCAGCTCTATCGCTATACGCCGCTGCAGACCTCGTTTGGCTGCAACATGGTGGCTCTGAACGGCGGCAAGCCGGAACAGATGACGCTGCTCGACATGCTGCGCGCATTCGTTTCCTTCCGCGAGGAAGTCATCAGCCGCCGCACCAAGTACCTGCTGCGCAAGGCGCGTGACCGCGCCCATGTGTTGGTCGGCCTTGCCATCGCGGTTGCCAATATTGACGAGATCATCAAGCTGATCCGCGAAGCGCCGGATCCAGCCACCGCGCGCGAACAGTTGATGACGCGCCGCTGGCCGGCAGCCGACGTCGAAAGCCTGATCCGCCTCATCGACGATCCACGTCACCGCATCAACGAGGACCTCACCTACAACCTGTCGGAAGAGCAGGCCCGGGCGATCCTCGAATTGCGCCTTGCCCGCCTGACGGCGCTTGGCCGCGATGAAATCGGCGACGAACTGAACAAGATCGGCGACGAGATCAAGGATTACCTCGATATCCTGTCGTCGCGCATTCGCATCATGACCATCGTCAAGGACGAGCTTATCGCCGTTCGCGACGAATTCGGCACGCCGCGCCGCACCGAGATCGTCGAAGGCGGTCCGGACATGGACGACGAGGACCTGATCGCCCGGGAAGACATGGTCATCACCGTGTCCCATCTCGGCTATATCAAGCGTGTGCCGCTGACGACCTACCGGGCCCAGCGCCGCGGCGGCAAGGGCCGCTCCGGCATGGCGACGCGCGACGAGGATTTCGTCACGCGCCTGTTCGTCGCCAACACCCATACGCCGATCCTGTTCTTCTCGTCGCGCGGCATCGTCTACAAGGAAAAGGTCTGGCGCCTGCCGATCGGTACGCCGCAATCGCGCGGCAAGGCGCTGATCAACATGCTGCCGCTGGAGCCCGGCGAACGCATCACCACGATCATGCCGCTGCCTGAGGACGAGGCGACGTGGGAAAACCTCGACGTGATGTTCTCGACCACCCGCGGCACCGTCCGGCGCAACAAGCTGTCGGACTTCGTCCAGGTCAACCGCAACGGCAAGATTGCCATGAAGCTCGAGGAAGAGGGCGACGAAATCCTCTCCGTCGAAACCTGCACCGAACACGACGACGTTCTTTTGACGACGGCGCTTGGCCAGTGCATCCGCTTCTCGGTCGATGACGTCCGCGTCTTTGCCGGCCGCAACTCGATCGGCGTTCGCGGTATCACGCTGGGTGAGAGCGACCGGATCATCTCGATGACCATCGTCGGCCACGTCGACGCCGAGCCATGGGAACGCGCTGCCTATCTGAAGCGCGCTGCTGCAGAGCGCCGGGCGGCCACCGGCGAGGATGAGGAAATCGCTCTGGTCGGCGAGGAAGTCACCGAGGAAGGTCAGCTTGAAGATGCCCGTTACGAAGAACTGAAGGCACGCGAGCAGTTCGTGCTGACGATCTCCGTCAAGGGCTTCGGCAAGCGTTCGTCCACCTATGACTTCCGCACCTCCGGCCGCGGCGGCAAGGGTATTCGCGCAACGGACACGTCCAAGACCGGCGAAATCGGCGAGCTTGTGGCGGCCTTCCCGGTCGAAGACAGCGACCAGATCATGCTCGTCTCGGATGGCGGCCAGTTGATCCGTGTTCCGGTCGGCGGCATCCGGCTTGCAAGCCGCGCCACCAAGGGCGTCACGATCTTCTCGACCGCCAAGGACGAAAAGGTCGTCTCGGTCGAGCGGATCAGCGAACCGGACTCTGATGAGGACGAGGAAATCGCAAGCGATGCGGGTCTGCCGGAGAGCGACACTCCGGCGGTAGCCGAGGAATAGTCAGCCTGGTTCAGGCATCTCCAACAAAGCCGGGCGGTCAGATCGCCCGGCTTTTTGCGTTTGGTCCATCTGACAAAAATAGCCTTTATCGGCTGGCTATATCAGTGCCTTGCTTTTTCGGGGTTTTGGCTCGCGTCCGGAAAAATCCGTCGCCGGTGATTCCGGCACGGTTACACCACGATGAAGTCCAGGTGGGTGAGTGCCAACCCGGTGTTGAGGGTCGCAAACTGAATGTCGCCGCCTGCTGCATTACCGTTCGGATCGTAGGTCAGCGCACCCGTTTTGGCGTTGTAGACAACGCGATCGCTGGCGTCGTGAGCGGCTGAACCAAGGTAGAAGGCCGCGCTTGCCAGAGTTCCGACGGCCTGCAGTGCCGTAAAAACGGCGTTCTCCAGGCGGATTGTATCCGCAGGAACTGAGAAATCAGTGATACGGTCAATATTCGCGCCTGCGTTCAGCGCCGTATTGAAGAAAAATGTGTCATTACCCGCACCGCCGGCAAGTTTGTCATTGCCGCCCGCGCCGTTGAGCGTGTCATTGCCGCCACCGCCACTCAACACATTGGCGCCACTATTGCCGGTCAGCAGGTTGTTCAGCGCGTTGCCCGTGCCGCTTATGTTGTTGCTCCCGGTCAGTGTCAGGTTTTCGAATGCGCCGAGAACCCTGGTGGAATTCACGAGGCTCCAGCTGACCGACGA
The DNA here is from genome assembly GCF_056405855.1 of Pararhizobium sp. P1_E7. Taxonomy (NCBI): domain Bacteria; kingdom Pseudomonadati; phylum Pseudomonadota; class Alphaproteobacteria; order Hyphomicrobiales; family Rhizobiaceae; genus Pararhizobium; species Pararhizobium sp. P1_E7. The sequence continues at coordinate 47,762 of NZ_JBFUBH010000012.1, forward strand.
GCGCACGATATCCGCACCGTTGGAGCCGGCAGGGCTTTCGTCAACGGTGTCCGCGCTGGTGTCGATGACATAGGTGTCGTTCCCCGCGCCCCCACGCAGAATGTCTGCGCCGGTACCGCCGTCAAGGGTGTCGTTGCCGCCGCCTCCAGTCAGTGTGTCGTTGCCCGCTTGGCCCCACAGTCGATTGCCAACGCCGTTCCCGATCAAGCTGTCGTTGCCAGTGCCGCCGCGCGCATTTTCGATCGTCACGCCTGGACCGATCGTCACTGTGCTCCGTGACGATGTGCTTGCCCCTGTGGGGGTCTGGAAGAAAATTGCTTCGCTGAGAGCACTGAAAGCGCCAGGGTTGAGGTTAATCGAGCTGTTTTCAGAACCACTATAGACAATCTCGTCACGGCCCCCAGCGTCATTGATTGCCTGCCAATAGCGCGAGCCATCCTTGAACGTGTAGACTGTGTCACCGCTGTTTATACTCGTATTTTTTCCGTAAAGTGCCTGGATCGCCACAAGGTCGTAGTACATAGGCGTGGTTGGGGCGAAGGAAGAATAGTTGTCGCCAACGGCAGACCAGGGCGAGGCGGTGTAACTCATGATCGTATAAAAATAATTGTCCTTGTCGGCCGGAATGGCGTTAGGCGATTCAAAGGAATGCTTTAACCCCAGCGCGTGGCCAATCTCATGCAGGATTGTAAGATAGTCATACGTTCCGCGAGGAACTGTTGGGTTGGCGTTCGGATTGAAATTGTACCAGCTGAACCAGATGTCGCCGGCGCTTGGGTGACTTCCGGGTAAATAGGCGTGGGCTGCTGCGCCCGGATCAATATCTTCAGTGTAGGCGAAACGAAGCTCACCGACGGTGGACGCATCGTCGGCAACCTTAACGAATGTGACATTGGCAGATTTCGACCACATGCTCAAAGCATCGCGAATTGCTGCCTGCTCTCCGTCGGAAAGCGCCGACCAGCTGCTCCATTCGGAGTAACCTTGGATGAACGTCGCAACGCCCGTGGGGAAACTGTAGGTCAAAGTCACGCCCGACCCGAGGGCTCCGCCCCATTTCGTTCCCGCGATCAAATAGGCGCCAGCGCCTGTCGCCGCAGCGTTTACCGCCGTCACCGGAACGGAATTGAGTGTCGGAGTTGCCATGTTCGCCTCAACCTTGAATACTGCACAATACACCAATAAGGTGCATGCCCCGATACTATTGCCTCTATCGAGAAGACCGCAGCAAGTCAAGATGAGATGCGGGACCGGATCGGCCTTGATCGTGGGCAATGCAAGCGACACGCCGCGAACAAAGAAAAACCGGACGGGCAGGGAACCGTCCGGTTTTTTATGTCAGCGGAGACTGGAGGTTGCCGCTGTCGGGAAACCTTGGAACGCACGGATTTTAGACGCTGAAACCGCCGGCGTCGGGGCTGGTAGACTTCATCGCGATACGGTCGCGCCGGAGTTCGAAAATGGTTTTGGCGAAATCGACCAGGAACACGATAGTAATCCCTGCCGATACGAGCATCATCGCGATGGCCATTGCAGATTATCCTTTGCTTGAAAATGCCGCTACTTGAACAACTGCTTGCGGTTGAGACCGGAACGATCCATACGCGCTTCGTTTCTGATTGCGTTTGCCGTTGCAAAAAGCATGACAAAAAACATGGTCATCGAAAGAAGAATAAGTGCCATAGCCGTGATCCCTTCAGCCGGATAATGGCTGTGATCCGAAAAAGTTCCGTTCTCTACTTCGCGTGATACAAGGTGGTGCTTGAAGCAACCTTGGATACACCCTTCATCTAGCATCCATGCGAGCCCGCTGCAGTTCCGCAAGGAACAGGGTGCAGCAATACCAAGTCTCCGTCATCGAGACTTGGCATCAGGGCGCTCTCTTGCGATTGGCCGCTGTCCGTGACAAAAGGCTTCGAAACGGAAACAGGCGCGATGACCACTGCTTTTTACCCCGGCTCCTTCGACCCCATGACCAACGGTCACCTTGATGTGCTGGTGCAGGCGCTGAACGTGGCGCCGACGGTGATCGTTGCGATCGGCATCCATCCGGGCAAGGCGCCGCTGTTTTCCTTCGAGGAACGCGCTGCCCTCATCCGGCAGTCGCTGAGCGAGTTCCTGCCGCAGAGGGCCGGCGATATATCCGTGGTCTCCTTTGACAATCTGGTGGTTGATGCGGCGCGCAAACATGGCGCATCGATTTTGGTGCGCGGGCTACGCGACGGCACGGATCTCGACTACGAAATGCAGATGGCGGGCATGAACCGCCAGATGGCGCCGGATATACAGACCTTGTTTCTACCGGCCGGAACGGCATCGCGGCCCATTACCGCCACATTGGTCCGCCAGATCGCGGCTATGGGCGGTGACGTCAGCGCTTTCGTGCCGAAAGCCGTTCACCAGGCCCTCAGCGCCAAACGCAAATCCTGACGCGTCCATTTCATTTTCACGGGAGCTATCATGAAAATTTTCCAACTCGCTTTCGCCGGCGCCGTTGTCCTCGCATCCCTGACCGGCAATGCCTTTGCCCAGGCCAAGGAATACATCACCATCACGCTGAAGGACGGCCCGGTCGTCATCGAGCTTATGCCGGATGTCGCGCCGAAGCATGTCGCGCGCATCAAGGAACTGACGGAGGCGGGCGAGTACAACAATGTCGCCTTCCATCGCGTCATCCCGGGCTTCATGGCCCAGACCGGCGACGTCCAGTACGGCAACATGGAAAAGGACTTCAAGGCCGATATGGCCGGCATGGGCGGTTCGTCCAAACCGGATGTTGAAGCCGAATTCTCGAAGGTTCCCTTTGAGCGCGGAACCGTGGGCATGGCGCGCAGCCAGGACCCGAACTCGGCCAATTCCCAGTTCTTCATCATGTTCGCACCCGGCGATTTCCTGAATGGCCAGTACACCGTCGTCGGCAAGGTCGTCGATGGCATGGAGAATGTCGACAAGATCAAGAAGGGCGACGAAGCCAACAACGGCTCCGTCACCGATCCCGACCGGATGATCAGCGTCAAGGTCGGCAAGTAACAACCGCTTTAACACGCCTGCTTTAAACAAGAAGGAGAAGGCCATGGCCGAGATCAAGGATCCGGAAAACACCATCATCATGGAAACCACCAAGGGACAGGTCGTCATCCAGCTTCTGCCGGACCTGGCGCCGGGCCACGTTGCCCGCATCAAGGAACTGTGCGCCGAAGGTGCCTATGACGGCGTCGTCTTCCACCGCGTCATCGACGACTTCATGGCGCAGACCGGCGACGTCCAGTTCGGCAAGAAGGGCGGCGAGCATTTCAACCCGGCCCGCGCCGGCATGGGCGGCTCCTCCAAGCCGGACCTCAAGGCTGAATTCTCCAACATGAGCCATGTACGCGGCACATGCTCCATGGCCCGCAGCCAGATGCCGAACTCGGCCAATTCGCAGTTCTTCATCTGCTTCACCGACAGTCCTTGGCTGAACAAGCAGTACTCGGTCTGGGGCCAGGTTATCTCCGGCATGGAGAACGTCGACAAGATCAAGAAGGGCGAGCCCGTCAAGGATCCCGACAGCATCGTGTCGATGAAACTTGCCGCCAACGCCTAATTCAGGCTATTGCCAAAACCCGTCCCGGATCGCCTTAAAAAGCGCCGGGGCGGGTTTGCCGTTTAAAGAAGATTTTTCATGCGCGTCGACCTGTTCGATTTCGATCTCCCCGAGGACAATATTGCGCTCAGGCCTGCAAGCCCGCGCGACAGCGCCCGCCTGCTCGTCGTCCGGCCGCAGCAAAATGCTGAGCTTTCCGATCACAGCGTCATGGATCTGCCGTCGTTCCTGCGCCCCGGCGATGCGCTCGTCTTCAACGATACAAAAGTCATTCCCGCACAGCTGGAAGGCCTGCGCCGGCGAGGCGAGGACGTGGTCACCCAGGTCTCGCTGACGCTGCATATGCGCGTCGCCGCAGATCGCTGGAAGGCGTTTGCACGTCCCGCAAAACGCCTGAAGCCCGGCGACCGTATCGAATTCGGCCACGGCTCCAACACCTGCCTGATGGGCGCGCTGGACGCGACCGTCGAGGAGAAGGGCGAGGCGGGTGAGGTGACCCTGCAGTTCGATCTCTCCGGCCCGGCGCTGGACGAAGCCATTCTGTCCGTCGGCCACATTCCGCTGCCGCCCTATATCGCGTCCAAGCGTGCAGAGGACGAGCAGGACCGCACCGATTACCAGACGGTTTACGCACGCGAACACGGCGCCGTGGCAGCCCCGACCGCCGGCCTTCACTTTACGGACCGCCTTTTCCAGGCCCTGGACGCACTTGGGGTCGAGCGCCATTTCGTTACCCTGCATGTCGGTGCTGGAACCTTCCTGCCGATGAAGGTCGATGATACCGACGACCATGTCATGCATCAGGAAATCGGCCATGTCAGCGCCGAAGTCGCCGAACGGCTGAACGCTGTGCGGGCGAGGGGCGGGCGCATCGTCTGCGTCGGCACCACTTCGCTGCGGCTGATCGAAAGTGCCGCCGGGGAAAACGGCGACATCCACGCGTGGTCCGGCCCGACCGGTATCTTCATCACGCCCGGCTATCGTTTTCGCGCCGTCGATATGCTGATGACCAATTTCCACCTGCCGAAGTCGACGCTGTTCATGCTCGTCTCGGCCTTCAGCGGCATGGAGACGATGCGGCGCGCTTACGCGCATGCGATCGAAACCGGCTACCGCTTCTATTCCTATGGCGATTCCAGCCTGCTTTTTCGGGATACCCCCATGATCGAGACATTATGACCGAGACATTTCAGTTCAACATCAAGGCAACGGACGGCAAGGCGCGGCGCGGTACGGTATCGATGCCGCGCGGAGAGATACGCACCCCGGCCTTCATGCCGGTGGGCACAGTGGGCACCGTCAAGGCGATGTATCTCGACCAGGTGCGCGATCTCGGCGCAGACATCATCCTCGGCAACACCTACCACCTGATGCTGCGCCCCGGCCCGGAGCGCGTGGCGCGTCTTGGCGGTCTGCATGAGTTGATCCGCTGGCCCCATCCCATCCTCACAGACAGTGGCGGCTTTCAGGTCATGTCGCTGGCCGGCCTGCGAAAACTCAATGAGAAGGGCGTGACCTTCAAGAGCCATGTCGATGGCGCCCTGCACCATATGTCGCCGGAACGCTCGATCGAGATACAGGGCATGCTCGACAGCGATATCCAGATGCAGCTCGACGAATGTGTGAGGCTTCCGGCAGAACCCTCTGATATTGAACGCGCAATGGAAATGTCACTGCGTTGGGCGGAGCGCTGCAAGACCGCTTTTGGCGACCAGCCGGGCAAGGCGATGTTCGGCATCGTCCAGGGGGGCGATGTGCCGGCGCTGCGTGTCCGCTCGGCGCAGGCGCTATCCGGGCTTGATCTCAAGGGCTATGCGATCGGTGGTCTGGCCGTTGGTGAACCGCAGGCCGTCATGCTCGACATGCTCGACATCACATGCCCGGAACTGCCGGCCGAAAAGCCGCGCTATCTGATGGGTGTCGGCACGCCTGACGATATCCTGAAGTCCGTGGCGCGCGGCATCGACATGTTCGATTGCGTCATGCCGACCCGTGCCGGCCGTCACGGCCTGGCCTTTACCCGGCGCGGCCGCGTCAACCTGCGCAACGCGCGCCATGCGGAGGATACAAGGCCCCTTGACGACCAGTCCGCATGCCCGGCAACGCGCGATTATTCCCGCGCCTACCTGCATCATCTCGTGCGCGCCGACGAGAGCCTGGGCGGCATGCTGCTGACATGGAACAACCTGGCCTATTATCAGGAGCTGATGGCAGGCATCCGCAAGGCAATCGAGGAAGGCCGTTATGCCGCCTTCATGGAAGAGACCCAGGAAGAATGGGCGCGCGGCGATCTGGCGCCGCTGTAATACCAAGTCTCGGAGATAGAGACTTGATATAAGCGGGGTCCCGGTCAGATTTCCGGGCCGGGCGCCTGCTGCAGTATCTGCACGCCGTTGATCTTGTAGCTGCCGTCCGGTTGCCTGACGAGGAAGTACAGCGCCGTCCAGTCCTTGCCGTCCGCACCCGTAATCAGCACTTCCTGAACCACCGTGCCGCCCTCGACCTTGCTGCGGCCAAAGGCGAAATTGCCGGGACGGTAGACCGGTGCGTAGCCGCGCTTGACCATCTCGAAGAAGATGCTCTTGTCGGGAAATTTTTGCCGGATCTGCGGCGAGGCAAACGAATAGGCGGCTTCGGCATCGTCGTTGAGAAAGGCCTCGATCTGGTTCTGGATGATCGACTGCGCGGTATCGACGGGCTCCGCCGCCACCGCCACCGGTGCGGTCGACAGTAGAATGACAATGCACGCGCAGGCTCTGAATGTTCGGATCATTCCCGTCTCCCTTGCTGGCCATCAGAATAGATACGTGCAACGAGCGAAAATGGTTTTTTGATGCGCTCACGCCGCTTGGGATGCATCGTAATAAATATATAAATTTCAATGTATTGGTTTGTTTTATTAAACTGAAGAATACGAAAACTGTTGAGTGGATACGCCGGTATCCTTCGGGTCTATATGCCCAGCCGGTCCTTCATTCTCCCCCAGATCATGGCGGAATGCACGCCGATGGGCCACAGCGCATGGAAAGGCATGGGCCTGATGCCGGACACCGGCAGGTCGATCCGGGCCGATTGTCCGCCCACCAGGCGTCCGGCCAGCTGATGGCCCATGGTTGTCGCCAGCGCCACGCCACGGCCATTGCAGCCGAGATAGATCAATGCATCTTCCGACGGCTCATGCAGATGCGGCAGGTGGTCCGGTGTGATTGCCAGCTGGCCGTTCCAGGCATGTGGCCAGCGAACACCCCGCAGGCCCGGCCAAAGCGCTTCGGCGTAGCGCTTGAGATAGTCGAGCGGCCCGGTTTGCCCGGTCAGTGTCCGCTGCGGTCCGCGTCCGCCCATCAGCAGCCGGTTCTGTTTGTCGAGGCGATAGTAAACAGTGATATGGCCGCTTTCGTAGAGCACCGGACGGTGCGGCAGGATGCGGTCCGTAAGTTCGCCCGGCAGGGGTTCCGTTGCAACAATCGAACTGTAGACGGGAACCAGGGATTTCTTCAAGCCAGGCCACAGCCCGTCCGCATATGCATTTGTAACGACTAGCAATTTGTCCGCCGTAACGGTGGCCTTGTGGGTGCGCAACAGCCACTTTCCGGATTGCTTGCGGGCCGAGACGACACGGCTGTCGCCATGGATCGACGCGCCCGCATTCTGGGCGGCAGAAGCCAGGCCGCGTGCAAAGTTGAGCGGATGCAGATCGCCGCCGCGCGGATCGAACAGGGCCGCGGAATAGCGGCCCGTGCCGGTCGCCAGCTCCGTTTCTCTGGCATCGAGCAAGCGTGCCGGCATGCCGTGTACTGCGCATTGAGCGGCCGTGATGCCGACAGCCTTGGCCGTCAGTGCATTGGTCGCCGCCCGCAGCGTGCCGTTCTGCCGTGCGTCGCAATCGATGTCCAACCGGGAAATGAGACCGAAGGTGAAATCCGGCGCACCCCAGGCCATCTTGATCATGCGCTGGCCAAGATCGCCGCCAAACCGGGCAAGCAGTTCGTCGGGGTTGAACTTGAGCCCGGGATTGACCTGTCCGCCATTGCGTCCGGACGCCCCCCAGCCGGGTTCATTGGCTTCGAGCACGCAGACATCGACGCCCATCTCGGCAAGATGCAAGGCTGTGGAGAGCCCGGCAAAACCGGCGCCGATAATCGCGACCGACACGGTCCTGTCGCCATCAAGCGGTGGCGTCAACGGTGCGGGATGGGCGGTGTCGGTATAGAGGCTGGTCGGCAGCGGGACTGCGGGCATGCTGTGCTTTCATCTGAATGGAAAGACCATTCTGCACGGCGGGCGCTATTTGAGAAGGGCGATCATCCGCAATCAATCCCATCGGCAATCTCCCAGGTCATCGAAACCCGGGCAGTGGGACATTCCAGCGTTGCATGCTACCTCCTGCCCGCCGGAGCGAAAACGACGATAGCGCCTGCAAGTCGAACCTCATCCGAAGCGCTTGCGCCGCTCGTGTCTATCTGCGTGTCGGTACGGCGACCGAGCTTTGCGCTAAATCATTGTTCCTAATCTTTGAGGTCGGCATGCATATCATTTGTCGAGGAGTGCCGAATTGCGACGCTGCGCGCCGATGGCGAACGTGCGGGCGAGCAGTCCCTCGCGGAACAGGCGAAGCATATGTCCGAGCAATCTTGTCATGTTATTTGCTTCCTTCGTCATACGGTTGAATTCGCGTTTTTCGTGCGGATGTAGGCCCGCCAGCCACCGAGCGCGGTCACTTCCTCGGCGCCTGCGACGGCATGCGCCTCGCAGAGGAAGCCGGAGACGCAGCTGCCGTCTTCAAGGGTCACTTTTCCAATGCCGAGCGGCCCTGGAATCTTCTGGACGAAGGTACCGAAGGCGGCGGGTGGGAGTGCCCAGACTTCGACTTCGAGGCCATCGCCGGCGAACCCGGTGTCACGGATGAGGCCGGGTTTCGGCGGCGTGGTGTTCGGCAGCACGAAGAGGCGGTAATCGCCGGCTGTTCGGCAGGTTTTCAGGCGATATCCACCCGGTCCGGTCAGTTCGTGATTGAGTGGCATGCCGGTCAGATGCGCCCCGACGACAACGATCGGAACAAAGCCGTCATCAAGCGGTGCAATCCGGATTTCTTCGGGCAGCGATGCCGTCTTGTCCTTGCCCATGCCCGCGCCAACTGCCCGGTGCATGGCGTCGGCAAACGGGGCGAGCGCGTCGTCCGTAAACGCCGGGCCGATCAGCGTCACGCCACTGGGTAAACCATTGCTGCCGAAGCCCGCCGGAATGGCGATGGCAGCATAGTCGTAGAGATTGACGAAATTCGTGTAGCGCCCGAAATGGCTGTTCTTCACGATCGGATCGGCCAGCATCTCCCCAACCGTGTACGTGGTGGGCGAGGTTGGCAGCAACAGGATGTCCACCTTCGTCCACGTGGCCTTCGTCTGTTGCCGCAACGCTTCGAGCTTGTACCTGCCTTCGAATGCGGCGACGGCATCATAAGCCTTGGCGCCTTCGATTATCGTGCGAACCGTCGGGTCGAAATCATCCGCGTTGCTGGCCAGGAAGTCCTTCACGGCCGCCAGCCGTTCGGCGACCCACGGGCCATTGTAGAGCAGTTCGGCGGCCTGCCGGAACGGCGCGTAGTCGAAAGGCACGATGGTCGCGCCAAGCGATTTCGCCCGCTCGATCGCCGCATCGTAGAGCGCCTCGACATCCCGGTTTCCGAAGAATTCGCGCTCGGCAGCCTCCAGCACGCCGATACGCAAACCGGACGCGGGAAGGCTAGTGGGCTTGGCATGGCGCGAGAAGGGATCGGCAGCGTCATAGCCCTCCATCACCTTGCGGATCGTAACGCCATCACCAACCGTCGCGGCAAAGACAGTGACCACATCGATGCTGCGGCAGGCCGGGACGACCCCGCCGTTCGGCACCAGCCCAGGGGTCGGCTTGATGCCGACGAGATTGTTGAAGGCCGCCGGCACGCGGCCGGAACCTGCCGTGTCCGTGCCGAGCGCGAATGTGGCAAGCCCCGAGGCGACCGCTACCGCCGAACCGGAACTCGAACCACCCGATACATAGGCGGGGTCGAAGACCGAACGCGGCGCGCCATAGGGAGACCGTGTGCCATTGAGCCCGGTCGCGAACTGGTCGAGGTTGGTCTTGCCGATGAGGAGGGCGCCGGCAGCCTTGAGACGTGCGACGACAGTCGAATCCACCGTCGAATCATAAGCGAAGGCAGGGCAGGCGGCTGTGGTCGGCAGACCAGCGGCATCGATATTGTCCTTCACAGCAAAGGGGATACCCCAAAGCGGTAGGCTGTTTGGGTCGGGTGCCCGTGCCAGCAGGTCACGGGCGGCAGAGCGCAGCTTCTCATCCGGCGTGGCGGTAATGAAAATCGCCGGGTCTTTGGAAGCGGCGCGGCGCCCTATGACCTCCTCAACGAGATCGAGCGGCGTCAGGCCGGATTGATAGGCGGCGCGAAGGCTTGAGAGATCGAGAATTGTCGGCAGCATGTCAGCAGTTCTCCAGAACGGCGATGATATCGCCGGCTTTGATATTTCGACCGGGCCCGGCACGCAAATCGCGGACACGTCCGGCGCTGTGGGCAGTGACGTTGATTTCCATTTTCATGGATTCGATGATGGCAATCGTCTCGCCGGCAACAACAGAGGCTCCCGGCTTCACCATAAGTTTCCAGATATTGCCCGGCACGCTGCTGGCAACACCGAAGCAGCCCGCGGGAATATCGCCATCGAGGCTTTCTCCAGCGCCTTCATTGCTGACGAAGCTGTCGAGACCGATTTCCTTCCAGCTTTGCCGCTCGGCGTCGAAAGCCGCCTGCTGCTTGGTCTTGAAACGGTTGATCGACACGGCGTTCGCCTGCAGTTCCTTTTCATAGGCAGCATAGGAGAATTCCGTTTCCTCGATCCGCACGGGATAGCCGCCATGCGGGAAGGCAGCCCGCGCCTCCGTCAGTTCGTCATGGCTGACGGGGAAGAAGCGGATCTGATCGAAGAAATTGAGCAGCCACGGCTTGCCCTTGGCGAATTCGGGCGTCTGCCGCCAGGTGTTCCAGACCTGAATGGTACGGCCGAACAACTGGTAGCCGCCGGGACCCTCCATGCCGTAGATGCACATATAGGCTCCGCCGATGCCGACGGCATTTTCCGGGGTCCAGGTGCGGGCCGGATTGTACTTGGTGGTGACGAGGCGGTGGCGCGGATCGACAGGGGTTGCGACCGGCGCGCCGAGATAGACGTCGCCGAGACCGAGCACCAGATAGCTGGCGTCAAAGACGATGTCCTTCACCGCCTGCTCGTTGGCAAGCCCGTTGATGCGGCGAATGAACTCGATGTTCGAGGGGCACCAGGGTGCGTTCGGGCGGACCAACTCCTGATACTTGCGCATGGCAAGCTCGGCATCCGGATCGCTCCACGACAGGGGCAGATGCACGATGCGGCTCGGCACTGTCACCGCCTGTGCGGGCGGCAGGCTCGTCTCTATATCGGCCAACAGTCCGAGCAGGCGCTTTCGCGACAATGTCGTTCCATCGTAGTGGATCTGCAGCGACCTGATGCCGGGCGTCAAATCGATGAGACCGGGCAGGCGGGCTTCTACGACCGCCTGCATCAGCAGGTGCACGCGCAGCCTGAGCGCGATATCGAGGGCCATCGGGCCGTATTCGACCAGCAGATTGTCGTCCCCCTGGCGGCGGTAGACGACAGAGACAGGGCCATCGTTGCGTGTCCCGACGATGGCCGAGCCGATATCCGGCGCGGGCCGATGAACGGCAGGACCGGCTATGGGGTCTTCGCTTCGCGTGACGGCATAAAAGCGGATCCTGTCGCCGGGCTTGAACTGCCCCATCTTCCATTGCTCGTCGCGGGCGATCACCGCCGGGCAGACGAAGCCGCCGAGGCTCGGTCCGTCGGGGCCGAGAATAATTGGCATGTCACCGGTGAAATCGATGGCGCCGACGGCATAGGCGTTGTCATGCAGGTTGGAAGGATGCAATCCCGCTTCGCCGCCATCCCGGCGCGCCCATTTCGGCGCCGGGCCAATGAGGCGGACGCCGGTGCGGGCGCTGTTGAAATGCACTTCGTAGGCCGTTGAAAACAGCGTGTCGATGTCGCCCGGTTGAAAGAAATCCGGCGCGCCATGAGGCCCGTAGAGAACACCGACCTGCCAATTGCGGGTCAGTTCGGCGGGTTCGTTTGCAGGTGCCGCTGGCTTGGCGGATGTTTGCCGCGCAAGGTGCAGCACATGGCCCGTCTTCAGCGTGCCGGTGGCGTTGCCGCCGAACCGGCCAAGTCCGAACGTGGCCCGTGAGCCGAGCACCACCGGAGCCGCAAAACCGCCCGCGACAGCAAGATAGGCGCGCTGGCCGGGGCCTTCGATGGCGCCGATGGATAGGACCTGCCCTGCACGAATTGTCACGGCMGTGTTGTGTGGCAGGGCAGTGCTGTCGCAGGTCATCGGCATATGTGCCCCTGAAAGCGCGATGACTGTATCGGTGAAGAAGCGCAGCGTCGGGCCCGACACCGTCAACTCCAGCGCGGCGGTCGTGTCGTCGTTGCCGACAAGACGATTGGCATGGCGGAAAGAACGCTCATCCATCGGTCCGCTCGGCGGCACGCCGACATGCCAGAGGCCGAGGCGGCCGGGCAGTTCCTGGAGACTGGACTGGGCTCCCGGCGACAGAACTTCGATGACATCCGGCACGAAGGTGAAATCGCGCAATGCCGTCGTAGCCACCTTTCCGCTGGCGAGAAGATGGGAAGCGGCTATTTCCCGGAGATAGTCGAGATTGGTCTCGACCCCGGCGATGGACGTCGCGGCAAGGGCTGCCTGAAGTTTCGCGATCGTTGCCGGGCGGTCCTCAGCCGCGACGATCAGTTTTGCTAGCATCGGATCATAGTAAGGCGTCACCTCCGTGCCCGTCTCGATCCAGCTGTCGACGCGAACGTCCTGCGGAAATACGACTTCCGTCAAAAGACCGGCGCTCGGGCGGAAATCAGCATGTGGCATCTCGGCATAGACACGTACCTCGATTGCGGCACCCTTCGGCTTCAAGAGTTCTGCGGCGGAAAGCACATCTTCGCCCGCCGCCTGCCGGATCATCCATTCGACGAGATCGATGCCGAAGACGGCTTCGGTAACGGGGTGTTCGACCTGCAGCCGGGTGTTGACCTCGAGGAAGTAGAATTCCTCGCGTACAGGATCGTAGATGAATTCGACCGTGCCGGCTGAGGCATAGGAAACCGATCTGCCGAGATCGACAGCCGCCTGATGCAGGCGGGTGCGTGTGGCAGAGGTAAGACCGGGTGCCGGGGTTTCTTCGACGACCTTCTGGTTTCGCCGCTGCAACGAGCAGTCCCGCTCGCCGAGCGCGACAACCTTGCCCTTGCCATCCCCGAAGATCTGCACCTCGACATGACGGGCATTGGCGACGAACCGCTCGATGTAGACGCGCGCGTCGCCAAAGCTGGCACGCGCCGTGCGTTGCACGCTTTCGAAGGCGGCCTGCAGCGCATCGGCATCCGCGCAGAGTTGCATGCCGATGCCACCGCCGCCGGCCGTCGATTTCAGCATGACCGGATAGCCGACAATTTCGGCTGCTTTGAGCGCTTCTTCTGCGCTTTCCAGCAGGCTGCTACCCGGCAGAAGCGGCACGCCGCTGGATTTGGCCAGTTCGCGAGCCGTGTGTTTGAGCCCGAACGCCGAAAGATGTTCCGGTCGCGGGCCGATGAAGGCAATGCCCTCGACAGCCAGCCGTTCGGCAAAGCCGATGTTTTCCGACAGAAACCCGTAGCCGGGATGCACGGCTTCCGCGCCCGTGGCCTTGCAGGCGGCAATGACGGCATCGACGTTGAGATAGCTTTCGGTGGCGGGCGAAGGGCCAAGGTATATCGCTTCGTCGGCCAGGCGCGTTGCCATGGCAAACCGGTCGGCATCGGAATAGACGGCGACCGAGGCGATGCCCATTGTCTTCAATGTCCGGATGACCCGGACGGCGATTTCGCCCCTGTTGGCGATGAGGACTTTCTTGAACATGCTCATGCCTCGGCGCCCGGTGCGGCGTCCCAGATCAGCACGCGAATCGGTGTCGGATCGAAGCCGTTGCAGGGATTGTTGATCTGCGGGCAATTGGAGATGACGCAGAGCACGTCCATCTCGGCCACCAGCTCGACGTAGTCGCCGGGCGCGGAGATGCCGTCGACGATGGTCATCTTGCCATCGGGGCTGATCGGCACGTTCATGAAGAAGTTGATGTTCGGCACGATGTCGCGCTTGGTCATCCCGTGCTTCATCACCTCGATCACAAAATTGTCGCGGCAGGCATGCAGGTATTTGGTGCCGTGGCCGAAGCGCACGGTATTGCTTTCGCATGAGCAGGCGCCGGCCGATGTGTCGTGGCGACCGCAACTATCGGCCGTCATCCTCAGCATGACATTGCCTTCGTTGGACATGATGCGCGTGCCCGTGCCAACATAGGCGGCCCCCTGTTCGCGCATCGTATCCTGGTTGGAATAGCGCTCGGCAAAATCGTCCGCCTTGTAGAACAGCGTGTCGATCGCCTGCTGGCCGTAGCTGTCCTCGATGCGGATAGTCTGCCCTTTGCGCACAATGCCGGACCACGGCGCTTCGGCCGGAATGAAATGATCCTGCGCGGCGTTTTCGATCGTGCGTGCCGGGGAAGTCTGAATGAAATCGGTCATGGTTCGCCCCCTCAAGCCTGCATCATGGCGTTGTTCTTAAAGCCGCGAACGGCCTCTGCGGTTGCCGTGCGGGCAAGATCGTCTGCGGCCGGCGCCGGGGCGCGGAAACGGGTAACGGTCAACGGCGCGGGTGCGTAGACCGGATTGGGATCAAGCGGATGCGGGCAGGTCGAAAGGGCGACAAGCATGTCCATCTCGGCGCGCATGTCGGCATAATCACCGCTGTTGGAGGTTTTGCCTTGCCAGCGGAAGCTGCCGGCATCGTCGGTGCGGACCGGCGCAAAGAGATTGAGCACGGCCGGAATATCGCGGCGGTCGAGGCCGAGCTTGCCGGCCGCGAGGATGAAGTTGTCCCGCGTGTTGCGGGTTTTAGCGCCGGGATATCTGGCGGCGTTTGACGCAGCCGTCGATCCGCCCATCAGGCAGTCATGGGCGCCGGAGCTATCCTCGATCATCGAAAACATCACGCGGCCCATATCCGAGAAGATCACCCGGCCCTTGCCGAGCGCGGTCGTCCATTGAACCTTGACGGTATCGACCAGATTTAGCCTCTCGCTGGCATCATTCGCGTTCCAGGCGATCAGCGCAACAGTCGAGGCGCCGTCCTGCTGCTCGATGCGCAGGGCTTCGCCGCGCTTCAAAAGGGTCGACCAGTACCAGCCGCCGGGTATCGTTTCCCGATGGACGATCGCTGCCGGTTCGATCGCTGGCGCGGGAAGGGGGCTCGGTGTCGGAAGTGCCTTGGGAGCGAACTCCAATCCCTTCATTTGATGTTCTTCGTAACGCTGCCGGTTGGCGGCAATTTCCTCTGCGGAACGTCTGACATGCATGGCTATCTATCTCCTGACGGACTGGAAGACGGGTCGTCCCGGCGAGGGCCCTGCAAATCGACCGGGCCGTCCCGGTCAGGGCTGAAATGCGAAAACTCGCCCGCGCGGCGGGGCGGCCAAATGGAAATGTCCCGTGTGATGGTGGCGCCGTAGCGCTCCTTCTCCTCCGGCCGGTCGCGCGGCCGCTCGAAGGCGACGACACGGGTGGCCAGCGTGAAGGCCTCCCGCATGTCGTGCGTGACCATGACGACGGTCATCTGAGTTTCGTTCCATAGCCGTTTCATCAGCGTGTGGATCTCGGCGCGGATGCCGGGGTCGAGCGCGCCGAACGGCTCGTCGAGAAGCAGGACCTTGGGTTTCATGATCAGAGCTTGTGCCAGGGCCAGCCGTTGCTGCATGCCGCCGGAAAGCTGTGCCGGATATTTGGTTTCTGCGCCGGAAAGGCCGACCTCGGTGATAAGTTGCCGAGCTTCCTCGATCGCCGACCGCCGCGCTGGGCCGAAAAGCTTTGCCTTGTATTTCGAGGTTATCAATTCCTTGCCGAGCAGGACATTGCCGAGCACCGTCAGATGCGGGAAGACCGAATAGCGCTGGAAAACGACGCCGCGATCCGGACGCGGTTCAGCGGGCAGCGGTTCGCCCTCCAGCAGGATCGTGCCTCTGGTCGCCTGTTCCTGGCCAAGAAGCATGCGCAGGAAGGTCGACTTGCCGCAACCGGAGGGGCCAACCAGCGCGACGAAGGCGCGGGACGCCACCGTCAGCGATATGTTCTCCAGCACGATCTGGTCGCCATATTCTTTCCAGACGTTCTCGATGATCAGTTCGCTCATCCCTGCTTCTCCAGTTGGGACCAGGGGAAGACGGCGATGCGGATTTGATCGAGGATGAAGTTGGTCAGAACGGCGAGAAGCGTGATCCATGCGACATAGGGAAAGATCACATCCATCGACAGATAGCGGCGGACGAGGAAGATGCGGTAGCCGAGCCCTGAGTCCGACGAAATCGCCTCGGCGGCAATGAGGAACAGCCAAGCGGGGCCGAGTTGCAGCCGCACGCAGGTGATCAGCCGGGGCAGGATCTGCGGCAGCACGACGCGAAGGGCGATCTGCCACGATGATCCTCCCAGCGTTTCCGCCTTGACGATCTGCTCGCGCGGCAGTTCCAGTGCCTTCAAGGCCAGGTCGCGGATCATCGTCGGCGCAACGCCGATGACGATCAGTGCTATTTTCGAGGCTTCGCCAAGGCCCATGACGATGAAGAGAATGGGCAGCAGCGCCAGCGGCGGCACCATCGATATCACCGCAACGAACGGGGTGAGCAGCGCACGCAGATAGGGCAACATGCCGATCGCCATGCCGATCAGCAGCGCCGTCACGGTCGAAATGCCGAGGCCGGCGAAAAGCCGCATCAGGCTCGCCGCCGTATCGGACCAGAGCAGATAATCGCCTGTACGCACATCCGGCAGAAATGCCAGCCGGTTGATGGCGTCGGCGAAGCCGGTGAGACCGGGTAGCAGCTTGTCGTTAGCATTCTCCGCCAGCCGTGCCGCCGATCCCGCCGCATAGGCGGCAATCAGCAACACGAAGGGCAGAAGCATGAGGGCAAGCTGTGCACCCCGGCTCGGTCTGGTGTTGATCCAGCGCATGGATATGGCTCCGCGGATGAAGGAGAAGAGGCGGCGCGAAAAACCCGCACCGCTGATCGGCGCAACGTTCAGAGTGAACCGTCCGCAGCGGCCTTCATGTAGGTTTCGGTGAAGCGCAGCTTGACGTTGCCGCTGTCACCGAGAATCTTGCCGTCCGGCATTTCGATGCCAATGACATCGGCCGATGCCGCGCCGCTGCCGAGCAACCCTTTTTCGAACAGGAAGTTGCGCACAAGATCCATCGTCTTCGGCAGGCTTGGCGATGCCGTAAAGGCCACCGCCTCGGCCGGTTTGTCGAACAGCTTGGTGGCGGCGATCTGGGCTTCGAAGCCCTTGAGATCGGTACCGGATGCGGAGCCCATCGCTTCGCGCGCTGCCTTGCCTTCGTCGGTGTTCGCCGTCATCAGCGCAGCGGTTTCATACCAGATGCCGGCGAGCGCCTTGCCGAAATCCGGATTGTCCTTCAGCACGTCGGAATTGGCGACCATCAGGTCGATGATCTCGCCGGGGATTTGCGAGCTATCAAAAACCTTCTTGGCAGTCGGATCTTCGAGAATGGCCGCAACGAGCGGGTTCCAGGTGACGACCGCCGTGACATCCGCTGTCTTGTAGGCGCCGACCATGTCGGCGTCAGAGGTGTTGACCACCTTCACATCCTGTTCGGTCAGCTTGAGGCTTTCAAGCGCCCGCGCGAGCAAATAGTGCGAGACGGAAAACTCGACGAGATTGACGTTCTGGCCCTTTACATCGGCGAGGCTCGCCTTGTCCTTGAGGACGACGGCGTCGTTGCCGTTGGAGAAGTCGCCGACGATGACGGCCGTCGTATCGACACCACCGGCTGCCGGAATCGAGAGGCCGTCCATATTGGTGAGCGTCACGGCGTCAAAGGCGCCGGCGGTATACTGGTTCATCGATTCGACGTAGTCGTTGAACTGGGTGACTTCGATCTTGAGACCGTATTTGTCGGCCCATTTCTTCACGATGCCCTTGTCGGCGGCATAACCCCACGGCATCCAGCCGACATAGATCGACCAGGCGACCTTGAAATCGGTCTTCGGCGCCGCGAAAACATTTGACGTCATGCCGAAGGCCAGCGAAGCCGCCAGTGCGGTGATGGAGAGCGTTTTCGAAAAAGTCTGCATTGAAATTCCCCTTTTTGCTTTTCTTCAAAAAGGGATCGGCATGGACCATCGCGCCGCCAATCCCTTGGCTAACGAGGTCTCCCGGGCTTTTTTCCCGCCGTGCACCCGGCGGGATGTCTCCCCCAACCGGTGGCAGCTCTCGGACCAGCACGTTTTCGAAACGCCGGAACCCTAGCTGCCAACTCAACGATGGAACCAGCAAGGTCCATGCCAGTTAGTAACTCTATGATTTTATTGTCATATGTCCGATGATCGAATTTTCCCTCTTGTAAAGTGCATGCACTTGCCCATTCGTTGGGCGCCGTCATGCCTGTTAAGTCATCACGTGCGGAACTGGATGCCGGCATTGTTAACGACGCTGTGCGTCGGTCCGGTCTCTGCCGCGAACCGGCCGTCCGCTTCGGTGCACGCAGGCGGGACCGCCTTCCAAGCCTCATTTGCCCCCGATGAGCCAGGCATCACGGTCGTGTCGCGGCGTCGGGCCCGCGTCTCGATCGCATTGCGACCAAGCCGATAGCCAAACTGGTTGAGATTGGCCTTGCCGACGGCAATGGCTGCCTCGAGCAGGTGGGCGACGGTCGCATCCTCCTCCGGTTGGTAGGCATGACCGGGGCGAGCGGCGATGGTCGGCATGTCGCCTGTGTCGATCTGTCCTTGACGGCGAAGGGGAAGGGGAGAGCGGCTTGACCTCTGGATTGGAAGGGCCAAGTTTCGCCGCTTCATCCAGTAACGCCTGCTTGTCCGCCAGTTTCTAAAAAACGCCTGGATCGGCGATGGACCCGATGCGGGCCGGCACCGTTTCGATTGTCTCGGAAGCCGGCCCTCCCGCAGCATCTGCCGCGTGCAGGGAGCCGATGTCCAATGCACGTTTGTCGGTCATGCCAGTTCCGCTTGCAGTATCTTAACCGGCCGGTCCCATTGGATCAGCACGACGCACCCCGTGTCGCTCCAGACGGAATGCTCGGTGCCTTCCTTGTTGATAATGAGGCTGCCCGGACCGTAGTCGCCGGCTTCGTCCGACTGCGTGCCTTCGATCACCACGATCGTTTCAAGACCCATATGCCGGTGGCGCGGGACGGATGCGCCAGCCTCGTATTTCAAAAGCGCAACGCCCGGCTGGTCGCCTTCAAAGGGCTGAATCCAGTGGATCGTCACCTCCTCACGGAAGGGTTCGAACGGCAGTGCCTTCCAGCCGCCGGATGTCAGGCTTTCGCGGGTCGTTTCAGGCATGGGCTATTCCCTCCACAATGGCACTGACCGAAGCCACCCAGCCGACGATTGCGCCCTGGGCAGTGATCATCGCGATGGCGGCACGTTTGAACTCCGGAAAATAGCTTTCCGTGGCCTCCTCGGCGAGCAGGCATTCATAGCCGCGGTCATTGGCCTCGCGCATGGTGGTCTGGACGCAGACCTCCGTCGTCACGCCGGCAAAGACGAGCTGCTCGATGCCGCGGTCCTTCAAGATGTCGCCGAGCGGCGTGGCATAGAAGGCGCCCTTGCCGGGTTTCTCGATGACGACCTCACCGTCTATCGGTGCGAGGTCGGGCAGGATGGCGGTGCCGGGCTCGCCGGCGATCAGCACCCGGCCCATCGGCCCCTCGTCGCCGATCCGGAGCACCGGGCTGCCGCGATTGCGCTTGGCCGGCGGCAGGTCGGAGAGATCGGGCCGGTGGCATTCCATCGTGTGGATCACCGGCAGGCCGGCGCTGCGAAACCCGTCGATCAGGCGTTTCACATCCGGCACGATCCTGGCGATCCGGCTGACGTCGTTGCCGAGGCTTTCGCCGAAGCCGCCTCGTTCGGCGAAATCGCGCTGCATGTCGATGACAATCAGCGCGAGCTTGTCCCGCTTCAGCGGAAAGGGGAACGGTTCTGCCTTGACCTCCGCCATCAGTGATGTCCTGCCATATGGGCGCCGATGACGGAAATATCGGCCGAGAGCGCCGGCGTTTCATAGACCAGCTTGCCGTCCGACATCACCATGATGCGGTCCGACATTTCGAGTAGCTCGTCGAGATCCTCCGAGAGAAGCAGAACGGCGGTACCGGCGTTGCGCGCCTTCATGATGCGGGCGCGGATTTCGGCGACGGCGGAGAAGTCCAGGCCGAAACAAGGGTTTGAGACGATGAGCAGATCGACATCGCCGGTCAGTTCGCGGGCAAGCACCGCGCGTTGGACGTTGCCGCCGGAGAGTGAGGCGATCGGTGAGGAGTGGGACGCCGTCTTCACCTTGAAATCCGAGATCAGCGAGACTGCGCGCTTGCGCATCGATTTCATGTCAAGCCAGAGGGCATCGCCGCCCTGCTTCCTGACGTCGAAGGTGCGGAAAGCCAGGTTTTCCGTCACTGTCATTTTGGGCGCACAGGCGTTGTTCAGCGGCTCCTCCGGAATGAACCGGACGTTGTTGATCCGCGTTTCCTGCCGCGTGGCGCCGTAGACCGAGCCTTTCACGGTAATGCTGCCGGCTTCCGGCGGGCGCTGGCCTGCCAGAACTTCGGCGAGCTCCTTCTGGCCGTTACCGGAAATGCCGGCGATGCCGACGATCTCGCCGGCGCGGACGGTCAGGTTGCCGATATCGATCATCTTCAGGCCGGTGCGATCCGGTGCCTTGATGCCGCTGACAACGAGGATCGGCCTGGCATCGGCGGGAACCGGCAGGCGGGTGTCGAGTTCGGCGAGCTTAACGTCGCCGATCATCATCGCCGCCATGTCCTTGGTGGAAAGATCCTTCACCAGTCCGCTGCCGGCCATCTTGCCGCGCCGCAGAACGGTGACGGCGTCGGTGAATTTCGTCACTTCATGGAACTTGTGGCTGATCATCAGCACAGTCAGTTCGCCGCGCTCCGTCATGCCGCGCACGAGGCTGAGCATCTCGTCGGCTTCGGCCGGGGTCAGCACTGAGGTCGGTTCGTCGAGGATGAGGAAGCTGCGGCCGAGATAGAGCTGCTTGACGATTTCGAGTTTCTGCTTTTCGCCCGCTGCAAGCTCGCTGACCGGCCGGTCGAGCGGAATCTTGAACGGCATGCGTTCCATGAAGCCGGCAAGGTCCTTGCGCTCCTTCGCCCAGTTGATGACGGCCGGCACATGTGCGCGGTTGATGACGAGGTTTTCAGCCCCTGTCAGCGACGGCACCAGCGTGAACTGCTGGTAGACCATGCCAAGCCCATAGGTTGCGGCATCTTTGGGCGACTGAACAGACACCTCATGGCCGTCGACCGATAGCGAGCCGGAGGTCTGGTGGTAGAAGCCCATGATGCACTTGACCAGCGTCGATTTGCCCGCACCGTTTTCGCCGAGCAGCGCATGGAAGGTGCCGGCCGGAATGTCGATCGAGATATTGTCGAGCGCCGTGAAGCTACCGAAGCGCATGGTCATGCCGATCGTCTGGATGCCGACGGCCTTGCCGGCCCTGGGCAGGGGCGTGTCGCGGATCTGGATCATGGCAATAGCCTCACGAGCTTTTCGGAATTCGACACGGCGCCGAAGACGCCGCCCTGCATCTTCACCATCTTGATCGCTGCCAGATGATTGCCGTAGTCGGTGGCGCCGCAGCAATCCTCAAGCAGCAGGCATTCAAAGCCGCGGTCGTTCGCCTCACGCATGGTGGTGTGGACGCAGACATCGGTGGTGATGCCGGTAAGGATGATGTTTTCGATGCGCTTCTGGTTGAGGATCAGTTCGAGATCGGTGGCACAGAAGGATCCCTTGCCGGGCTTGTCGATGATCACTTCGCCTTCGATTGGATAGAGCTCTGGTATGATATCCCAGCCGGGTTCGCCGCGGGTCAGGATGCGGCCGCACGGTCCCGCATCGCCTATGCCGGCGCCGATGCGCTGCGAGCGCCAGCGCTTGTTGGCGGGCAGGTCGGCGAGGTCCGGCCGGTGGCCTTCGCGGGTGTGGACGACGTGGTAGCCTTTGGAACGCATGGCCGACAGCACCGCCTTGATCGGCTCGATCGGCGCACGCACGAGCGACAGGTCGTAACCCATGTGATCGACATAGCCGCCGGGGCCGCAGAAATCCGTCTGCATGTCGATGATAATGAGAGCCGTGTTGTCGGGCCGGAGCGCACCGTTGTAGGGCCAGGGGTAGGGGTCGGCAGCGATATAGGTCAGTTTTTCGCCTGTAGGGACTGTGGTAGCGGCAAGAGCTGTCATGGCCGGATATCCTATTTCGTGATCGACAGGGCGCCGGGTGCACCCGCGAGCGAGCGCGTGGGCGACGAGGTGGCGACGAGAATGACGAGGGTGAGCACATAAGGTGCCGCGTAGAACAGATAATAGCCTTGCGTGACGCCGACCGACTGCAGAGCGGGGCCGAGCGCGCCAGCGCCGCCGAAGAGCAGGGCGGCAAGAAAGCAGCCGATAGGATTCCATCGCGCAAAGATGACAAGGGCTACAGCCATCAGGCCCTGGCCGGAGGAAATGCCCTCGTTCCACGAGCCGGGATAGTAGAGCGAGAGATAAGCGCCCCCGACCGCGGCAAGCGAACCGCCGACCGCCGTTGCCAGCAGACGCACCGTATCCGGATTGAGCCCCATAGCGCGGGCTGCATCGGAGCTATCGCCGACGACGCGGAGAATGAGGCCGATGCGTGTGTTCTTGAACGCCCACCACAAGGCGACCGCCAGAAGCGCGCCGATGATGAACAGCACGTTGATGTTCAGCGCCGACTGGATCTGCGGCAAATCCGACCAGCCGCCGAGCGCGATGGACGGCAGGTGCGGCGCGACGGGCTGGATGAAGGGCTTGCCGAGGAAGAAGGCAAGGCCGAGACCAAACTGCATCATGGCGATGCCGATGGCGATGTCGTTGACCTTCGGGAACTTGCAGATCCAGCCGTGGATGAGCCCGAAGACGGCGCCGGTCGCCATGGCGGCGAGAACGCCGAGCCAGGGCGACCCGCTCATGACGGCGATCGCGTAGGC
Organism: Pararhizobium sp. P1_E7; assembly: GCF_056405855.1. Lineage (NCBI taxonomy): Bacteria > Pseudomonadati > Pseudomonadota > Alphaproteobacteria > Hyphomicrobiales > Rhizobiaceae > Pararhizobium > Pararhizobium sp. P1_E7. Next base: position 70,565 of record NZ_JBFUBH010000012.1, read on the forward strand.
CGTCATGGCACCGAAGACCAGGGTACCTTCAAGTCCGAGATTGATGCGGCCGGAACGTTCGGTGATCGATTCCCCGAGGCTGACGAAGATGAAGGGGGTGGAGACGCGGATGGCGCCTGCGAAGATGGCGAGCGGGACGCCCCAGATGCCGATGCCTTCCATCATGCGCTCCTTTTCCAGAGATCCGGGTTGAAGATTTTGAAACGGCCGTAAAAGGTCTCGCAGAACAGGATGACGACGAACAATGTGCCCTGAAGCACCAGAACCGTCGCATCGGGAAGTCCCATGCGCCGCTGGATCAGTCCGCCGGAGGCATCGATGCCGCCGAGCAGGATGGCGACGGGAATGATCGCCAGCGGATTGTGCCGGGCGAGGAAGGCGACGAGGATGCCGGTGTAGCCGTAGCCCGCGGCAAGCGAGGCATTGGCGCTGCCCTGAACGGCCGCCACTTCTACCATGCCTGCGAGCCCGGCAAAGCTTCCGGCAAGCGCGGTGAAACCAACGATCAGCCGGCCGACCGGCAGGCCCTGGATTTGCGCTGCGCGGACATTGCCGCCGGCGATGCGGGCGGCAAAGCCAAAGCTGGTCGCCTCGATCAGAATCCACGAAACGATGCAGGCGACGATGCCGATCACCAGCCCCCAGTTGACATCCATGCCCGGGATGCTGCCGAGCATATAGTCAGCGGGAAGGGGGGCGGTCGATGGCTTGTTCAGGCTGGCGGGATCGCGCAGCGGCCCCTCGATGAAATGGTTCATCAGTGCGATGGCGATATAGGCCATCAGGAGGGAGGCGATGGTTTCGTTGACGCCGCGATAGTGGCGCAGGACGCCGACCATTCCGATCCAGAGACCACCCATGATCATGCCGGCGATCGCCATAACGGGAAGCACGATGATGGGGGAGACCAAGCCTGTCAGCGGCAGCGCGGCAGCGGCGGCTGCGACACCGCCAAGCACCACCGCACCTTCACCGCCGATGATCACAAGGCCGAGCCTGGCGGGCAGCGCGACGCAAAGCGCGGTGAGCAGCAGCGGGGCTGCACGGCTGAGGCTGTTCTGGATGGAAAACCAGCTACCGAAGCCACCGGTATACATCAGCTTGAAAAGGTCGATCGGCGATTTGCCGACCACCATGATGAATATGGAAAAGAGCGCCAAGCCGGCAAGGATCGCCCCCAGCGAGATCGCCACGGATTCCGCCCGCCGTGCCAGCCACTCAAGCACAGAGCTGAAGCTTCGGGCATCGGCAGATACCGGAGAAAGCGTCGGCGTGTTCACCTCGATCGTCATGGCGCTCTTCCTTTCGATCAGGATGTCGAGCCGACGACGCCTTCGACGAGATAGGCCATGCTTTCCAGCTCGATCGCGTCTTCCGCAAGCGTCTGCCCGGCCGCGACGGCATCGCCGCCCTTGTTGTCCTTGATCGGCCCCTTGAAGACGGAGAAGCTGCCGGCCATCATGTCAGCGAGCGTTGCGTCAAACGTCTTGCGGGCTTCCTCCGATACGCCGGGTCCGAGCGGGCTCATCTTGACGAAGCCGTCCTTCAGTCCGCCGCGCACGAAGTTGCCGAGCGGGGTGCCGGCTTGCGCCTCGGTCACGAATTTCGTGTAGACATTGCCCCAGGCCCATTCGGCGCCCGTCAGGTATTTGTCAGGCGCCAGCGGGCTCTGGTTGGCGTGGTAGCCGCAGACGAAGGCGCCGCGACCGGCGGCAGTCTCGACAACGACCTTCGGGCTATCGACATGGCAGGTGATGACGTCGGCACCCTGGTCGATGAGCGCGTTGGTCGCTTCGGCCTCCTTGACGGCCAGCGACCATTCGCCGGTGAAGATGACCTGGCAGGTAATGGCCGGATCGACCGAACGGGCACCGAGGAGGAAGGAGTTGATGTTCTGCAGGACCTGTGGGATCGGCTTGGCGGCGACGAAGCCGATCTTCTTGCTCTTGGAGGCATAACCGGCGGTAATACCGTTCAGATACTGGCCTTGGCCGATATAGCCGAAATAGGAACCCGTGTTCATCGGGTTCTTGCCCTCCTGCCAGAGGCCGCCGCAGTGACGGAATTGCACGTCAGGATATTTCTCGGCCATCGCCAGCATATGGGGGTCAAAGTAGCCGAAGGATGTCGGGAAAACGAGGCTGGCGCCATCAAGATTGATCATCGATTCCATTGTCTTTTGAACGTCGACCGTCTCGGGCACGTTTTCTTCCTCGACAACGGTCACGCCGGACATTGCCTTGATGACGGCAGCGCCCTCAGCATGCGCCTGGTTGTAACCGTAGTCATCCTTGGGGCCGACATAGATGAAGCCGACGGTCAGGGCTGCCTGCGCTGCGGCGGGCGTTGAAAAGAGCGAAGGTGCAAAACCGATGGCGGCGGCGCCGGAGACGGTCGTTTGCAGGAAGGTGCGGCGATTCATGGGAAGGAGTTTGGTCATGGCGGGCTCCTTGCGGCGTGGGTAGCCGGGTTCGAAAAGGTCACAGGACACTGCGTGCAATGAGTGTGCCAATCGATAAGGGATTGTTTTCAAACGATTTCGTTGACGGACTGAAATTCGCGCAGCGTAAACTGTATGCAATGTTCTAGAGTGTTGATTGTTTTTTAAGCAAAGAAGAAAATTTGACCATAGATTTGAGGCTTGATTGTCGTCCGGTGGCGGGACTTTCGCAGACAGGCAGATGTACGTAAAAATAATCATGCAAAATCAATTAATTAATGTGCGCATTGACAATGATAGTCACGCATTGCATCTGTATGCAGTGCAAATTCAACCAGATTCGACCCGTGAAACTCGCCAGAAAAAAACAAGTCATCCGGTCAGGAACAACCGTCGAGCAGATGGTTCGGGCGATCGCCGACATGATCATCACAGGCGCCATGCAGCCGGGCGAGCGGCTGGACGAGATTTCGCTGGCCAATCGTTTCGAGGTGTCGCGAACGCCCGTGCGGGAGGCGCTGAGCCAACTCTGCGCCATCGGCCTCGTCGAGCGTGAACCCAACAAGAGCGCCGTCGTCACCACCGTGACACAGCAACATCTGGCCTCGATGTTCGAGGCAATGGCGGAGCTTGAGGGGATCTGTGCACGCCTGTCGGCCGAACGCATGACGGTGGACGAACGCAGAATGCTGGAGGCCGAGCACAAGGCATCGGCGCGGCTTGTCCATCGCGGTGCGCAGGACGAGTATGAGTCCCACAATATTGAGTTCCACACTCGTCTCTACCGAGGCGCACACAACGACCACATATTCGAACTGGTAACGCAAACCCGCGCCCGACTTGCCCCGTTTCGCCGCGCTCAATTCCGGCTTCCCGGTCGTCTTTTGCGGTCCTATGAAGAGCACGATGCCATCGTCATGGCCATTTTGCGGGCAGATGCCGTGAATGCAAGCCGCGCGGCCTACGCCCATGTTGCCACTGTTAGTGACGCCAGTATTGTTTTTGCACGCGATGTAGAATCTGCCCAGTGATCCAGTGATCCAGTGATCCAGTGATCGCCGAATTTTGCCTTGGGTGGAGATGGCTGTCGTAGTTTCATTATGACCGTCGGAGCGGATCTGGCTTCGGTCTTAAGCTTGCCGAAGCCGGTGCATCTGGCTTCGACTGAGGCCGAGCAGCGCGATATAATTCGTTCTGCGACATGGTGATCAAACAGGACATCACGGCTCCGAACGCTCATGGTCTCCACCAGGCTGAGGGTCGTCATCCTTGCTCCCAACGTTGACGTTGACCAGCGCATCGAGAGGCGAGAGTGTCGCATCTCTAACTGGCCCAACTGTCGCATTACTAAATAGCCCCTACAGGCTCAAGTCACATAAGATAGATTATGGAACAAATATGCGTGGGAACTGAACCAATTGCCCGAGCTCAGCCCGGTCCTGCCGCTTGACCTCACCCGGTCCCAAGGCTTAAGCGATACCAGTCTCAACCGTCAGCGAAAGACCGGACCCGATGAGCGATTTGCGCATTCTTTCAGATGCTTTCATTCCTGAACTGCCAGGACGCTACAATGGCAAGGTCCGCGAAAACTATGATCTGCCCGATGGCAACCGGATCATCATAGCAACGGACCGGCTGAGCGCCTTCGATGTCATCCTGACCGCGATTCCGTTCAAGGGCCAGGTGCTGACCCAGACAGCCCGTTACTGGTTCGAGGAAACTGCCGACATCTGCCCGAACCATGTGGTGTCCTATCCGGACCCCAATGTCGTCATCGGCACCCGGCTCGATATCCTGCCGGTCGAGATTGTCGTGCGCGGTTATCTCGCCGGCACCACCAGCACGTCGATCCTGACCAAATACAGGAATGGCGAGCGCGACATGTACGGCATCCGTCTGCCGGGCGGAATGAAGGACAATGAAAAGTTGCCGCAGCCGATCATCACGCCAACCAGCAAGGCCTTTGACGGCGGCCATGACGAACCGCTTTCAGCCGATGAGATCCTGTCGCAGAAGCTTTTGACAGCGCAACAATGGCAAACGGTTTCCCGCTATGCTCTGGCGCTGTTCGCTCGCGGCCAAGAGCGCGCCGCCGAGCGCGGCCTTATTCTCGTCGATACAAAATATGAATTCGGCACCGACAAGGATGGCCGCATCGTTCTCGCCGACGAGATCCACACACCCGACAGCAGCCGCTACTGGATTGCCGAAAGCTATGCGCAGAGCTTTGCTTCGGGCGCGCGTCCAAAGAGTTTCGACAAGGATTTCGTCCGTGCCTGGGTGACCGAGCGCTGCGATCCTTATAAGGACCCGATCCCGGAAATTCCCGCCGATCTGGTCGAACAGACATCCAAGGTCTATATCGAGGCCTTTGAAACGATTACCGGACAACGTTTCGTCGCGGATCTGTCCGGCGCCACTGTTCTCGACCGCATCCGGGCAAATCTTCAACCGTATTTCAGCTGAACACCTTGAGCTGACCGACCCGCCTCAGCCGGCCGTGTCAGCCTCGCCACTCGCATCGAATTCCAGCCGCATACCGTCATAGGCCGGTTCGATGTGATCGGCCGTCTCGTTGAGCACCGTCTCGTAGTCGAGCGGCGTGTGCATATGGGTGAGCACCGCGCGCTTCGGTGAAAAGCGTGCGATCCAGCCGAGCGATTGCTCCAGCGACAGATGGCTCGGATGGAATGTGTATTGCAACGTGTCGATCACCAGCATGTCCAGCCCGGCAAGCTTGCCGATGGTCTCCTGCGGAAAATCGCTGACATCGCTGCAATAGGCAAAATCGCCGATGCGAAAACCCAGCGACATGATGCTGCCGTGGTGCTGAAGCACGGGTTGGAACACGATCGTGCCGCCGGCACCGGTGATGGCAATCGGCGTGAGCGACGGATCGATGATCCGCGGCTCGACGATCGGCGGATAGCTGCTGCCTTCCGGTGTTTCCATACAGTAGCGAAATCCTTCGCGGATACGCTCCATCGTCAGCGCATCTGCCCAGATCGGAATGCGTCTGCCGGTGTATTGAACGTAGCCGCGCAGATCGTCGATGCCGTGAATATGGTCGGCATGCGGATGCGAATAGAACACGGCGTCGATATTCTTGACCTTTGCCGCGATCATCTGCGCGCGAAAATCAGGTCCGGTATCGATGACGACGGTGGTCGTGCCGCCGTCGTCGCCGGTCTGCTCGATCAGCAAGGCGGCGCGGGTGCGGCGGTTTTTCGGATTTTTCGGATCGCAGGCGCCCCAGTCGCCATTGATGCGCGGCACGCCGGGAGACGAGCCGCAGCCGAGAATGGTGAAGACCCGCCTCACCGCCATTTCACAGTCTCGGCATTTTAGAAAAGACGCGGAAAGCATTGTCTGTGGTGATCGCGGCGATTTCTTCCGCTGAAACGCCGATCGTTTCCGCCAGAACCTGCGCCGTGTGCGCCACATAGGCCGGTTCGTTGCGCTTTCCCCGGAACGGTTTGGGCGCCAGATACGGCGCGTCCGTCTCGACGATCATCCGGTCGTGCGGCACGGTCCTGGCGATTTCGCGCAGTTCCTCCGATTTCGGAAAAGTCAGGATGCCGGAAAACGAGACATAGCCGCCGAGTTCGACGCCAATTCTTGCCAGTTCCGGGCCGGACGAGAAACAATGGAGAAGGAATGGGAAGGCCCCCTTCCCCGTTTCCTCGGTCAGGATATCGGCCATGTCCTGATCGGCCGAACGGCTGTGGATCACCAGCGGCAGCTGGGTTTGCCGGGCAGCCGCGATATGGCGGCGCAGGCCGATCGCCTGGGCATCGCGCGGCGCGTTGTCGTAGAAATAATCGAGCCCGGCCTCGCCGATCGCCACCACCTTCGGATGCGCCGACAGCCGCACCAGATCGTCGGTTTCGATATCCAGCTCCTCGTCGGCATTGTGCGGATGCGTGCCGACGGAGCAGAAGACGTTGGCGTAATTTTCCGCAATCTTGAGGATCGTGTCGAACTTCTTCACGCGCGTCGAGATGGTGATCATCTGGCCGACGCCGGCCGCACGCGCACGCTCGATGATCGCGTCACGTTCGGCGTCGAAATCCGGAAAGTCCAGGTGGCAATGGGTGTCGATCAGCATCGCGGGCCGTCCTCAAGCTTCCGGCGCAACGTAACGCGGGAAAACCGGTTTTGGGGCTTCCAGCGCCGTTCCAGCAACCAGACGTCCGGCTTGGCCGAGAGACGAAAAATCGCGCTTGTCAGCAGGCACGGCCACGAGGTCGAGCAGCTTTCCAGCCGATTCCGGCATGAAGGGCTGCAGCAGAATGGCGACCTGGCGCACGACATCCGCGGTCACATAGAGCACAGTCGCCATGCGTGCGGGATCGGTCTTCTTCAGCGCCCAGGGTTCCTGGCTGGCAAAGTAGCGGTCGGTCTCGGAAACGACGGCGATGATCGAGGCGAGCGCCCGGTGGATCATCAGTGCGTTCATGTCGTCGCTGGTTAAGGCATGCAGCGCATCGGCCGCAGCCAGCATCGCTTTGTCCTCCTCGCTCAGCGCGCCGCATTCGGGGATCTGCCCGTCGCAGTTCTTGACGATCATCGATAGCGAGCGGCTGGCCAGATTGCCGATGCCGTTGGCGAGATCGGAATTGATACGGGTGGCAATTCCCTCCTCGCTATAGCTGCCGTCCTGGCCGAAGGAGACTTCGCGCAGGAAGAAATAGCGGATCGGATCGAGACCGAAATGCGCAACCAGGTTGACCGGATCGACGACGTTGCCGAGCGACTTCGACATCTTCTCGCCCTTGTTGAGCAGGAAGCCATGCGCAAAGACCTTCTTGGGCAGCGGCAGACCGGCCGACATCAGGAAGGCTGGCCAATAGACAGCATGGAAGCGGATGATGTCCTTGCCGATCATGTGGATGTTGGCCGGCCAGAATTTGGCGCGCGGTCCTTCCGGATCGGTGAGATAGCCGGTCGCGGTGATATAGTTGGTCAGCGCATCGACCCAGACATACATGACGTGGCTTGGGTCGTTGGGGACAGGAATGCCCCAGTCGAACGTCGTGCGCGACATCGACAGGTCGCGCAGACCGGATTTCACGAAGGAAATCACCTCGTTGCGACGCTCGGCCGGGCCGATGAAGTCGGGATTATCCTCGTAGTGCTGGAGCAGCCTGTCCTGATAGGCCGAGAGCTTGAAGAAGTAGCTGGCTTCCTCCACCCATTCGACCGGCGTCCCTTGAGGCCCGTAGCGCACGCCGTCGGCGCGCACTTCCGTTTCGCCTTCCTGATAATAGGCCTCGTCGCGCACCGAGTACCAGCCGGAATAGCTGTCCTTGTAAAGGTCACCCGCCTCGCCCATGCGGTTCCAGATATTCTTGACTGCTACGTGATGGCGCGGTTCCGTCGTGCGGATGAAATCGTCGTTGGAGGCATTGAGCAGTACGGCCATGCTCTGGAACTCTGCCGAATTGCGGTCGGCCAGTTCCTGCGGGCTGATGCCTTCCGCGCGCGCCGTCTGCTGCATCTTCTGGCCGTGTTCGTCGGTTCCCGTCAGGAACAGGACTTCCCGCCCTTCCAGCCGCTGGTAGCGCGCCATCGCATCGGTCGCAATCAGCTCGTAGGCATGACCGATATGCGGCTTGCCGTTCGGATAGGAGATCGCGGTGGTGATGTAGAATGGGGACGTGTCGGTCATGATCGGGTTTCGGCCTGTCTCTGATCTTTGGGTGTCTGGCTCTTAGCGCATCCGATGACGGGATGAAACAGGCGGCACCAGAAAAGGCGCACTTCACATCGTCCTGATAACCTCGTCCGCGGTGGCCGCTGTCGACTTTATGCGGCCGCTTTCACATCGTCGAGAATGGCAAGAATCGTCTGTTTGCGATCGAGATTGTAGGCCTGCGCGACGGAGAGGCGTTCGGTAATTCCGGCAGAAAGCCGGGCGTACCGGTCAGCCGTGCCGATATCGCCCCTGCGCGCGGCCTCCCTCGCCTGCGTCATGATATGCGAGGTCACGAGCGCTGAGAAGAAATCGAAAATGGTCTCGCTGTCCTTGCCCGCCAGCACGTCGGCCAGCTTGTGCATGTCCCGGCGAATGCCCGGCTCCTGTCCGCTCAGGATCGTCTCGAAAGCCGCCTTGATATCAAGGCCGCCATAGTTGATCAGTTTCAAGGCCTCCGAGACGCTGCCCTGTGCCGAGGCCAGCACTTTTTGACCATCCGGCCCGGATAGATCGAGGCCAAGATTGTTCATCGCGTCGCGCAATGCTTCCGCAGCCAGCGGTTTCAGCTGCAGCGGCAGGCACCGCGAGCGGATGGTCGGCAAAAGCTTGCCCGGCGCGTGGGTCAGCACCAGGAACAGCGAGCGCTTCGGCGGTTCCTCAAGAATCTTCAGGATGGCGTTGGCAGCGTTGCGGTTGAGATCGTCGGCCGGATCGATGATGACGATGCGCCAATTGCCGGTTCCGGATGTTTGCGAAAAGAACTTGCCCGCCCGGCGCACCTCGTCGACCGTGATGGCGCTTTTGACCTTGCCGGTCTTTTCATCGACCGGCCGCGTCAGGTGCAAAAGGTTATGCGAGGCACCCGATGCGATCTGCCGGCTGACGATCGAGCCCGGATCGGGATCGGCGAGCATATCCGGCGCCTGCGCGGGGTCCGGATGCGTCAGCACATGATTGGCAAAGCGGAAGGCGAGCGTCGCCTTGCCGATTCCCGCCGGCCCTTCGATCAGGATGGCGTGATGCCCCTTGCCTGAGCGGTAGCTCTGCGCCAAAAAATGCTCGGCATCGGCATGACCGAAGAGCCGCATGTTTTCCGCCGGCGAGATGGCGCCGTCCAGAACGTCAAACCTGTCCGTGCTCATTGTGCCGCTTCCGTATCCGGTCCGCCGCCTGATCGGGGCAGTAGCGATTCGACGATTGAAAGCACCCGGGCAGCAATATCGCTGGCGGATGCGGCCGCGTCGACCACATGGCAGCGGCCGGGTTCGCGCGCCGCAATATCCAAAAATGCCTCGCGGCGCTTTTCGTGGGTTTCGAGCTCTTCCTTCTCGAAGCGGTCGAGCTCGGCCTCCTGGCCTGCTGCGGCTTCCGCGGCATTTGCCCGCCGCCTGACCCGCTCCAGCCCGAGTGCGGCAGGCAGATCGAAGACGATCGTGCAATCGGGGACGACAGCGTTGACCGCGACCCGTTCCAGCGCTTCGATGAACGGCGCTTCCAGATTGCCGGTGACACCCTGATAGACGCGGGAGGAGTCCATGAAACGATCGCAGATGACAACCGAACCCTTCAAAAGGGCGGGCCGGATGATCTCCTCGACATGGTCGCTGCGGGCCGCCGCAAACAGGATTGCCTCCATGCGCACGCCGAATTCCTGGGCTGCTCCGGATAAAAGCACATGCCGCACCGCTTCGGCGCCTGGCGAGCCGCCCGGTTCACGCGTGGTCAGCACCGTGCAGCCGCGTTCGCGCAGGGCATCGGCAAGCAGGCGCACCTGGGTGGATTTCCCCGCCCCCTCGCCGCCTTCGAATGTTACAAACAAGCCTTTTCCGACTGACACTCTTATTTCCCGTATGCCTTTTTCCGTGGCTCCGCATGTGCCGGACGCCTGCATGTGTCGCGCGATCCAGGCGACACAAATGTGTTTAGCCACCCAAACTTTGTTTAACTGCCAGATTTGGTTTAGCTGATTGTGTTGGCGCGCGAAACCGCTGGCGGCGCCATTTCCTCAAAGCCAGAAGAACAGCAGTTCCTGGAGTGCGTCGGTGGCACGGCTGGTCAGCGTCCCCTCGCCCACGGCGGCTGCGGTTTCGACCGGCACCTCGCGCAACAGCCGCTCGCCGTTCCAGATTCTCAGCGTGCCTGCCTTTACGCCCGCCTTGACCGGCGGCACCAGCGGCCAGCGATAGATCACCTTGGCAGAAAGCCGGTCCGGGTTGTTGACCGGCACGAGAACATCGACCGGGTCACGCGTGACCAGTGGGACATGCGAGACGGCGCCGCCATAAATGCTGGCCTCGCCAAGGGTATCGCCAGCCTCGAACAGCCGCTTCTTTTCAAATGCAGCCATCGACCAGTCGAGGATCCTGCGCGTCTCCTCGACGCGCTCCTTGTCGCTGGCAAGGCCGCCAAGGGCGAGGAAAACGCGTCGTCCGTCCCTTTGCATGGTCGCAACCATGCCATAGCCGAACCCCTCGGCAAATCCGGTGGCAAATCCATCAACGCCGATATTGGCCGACATCAGCGGCGTTCGGTTGCGCTGCAGGATCTTGTTCCATTCGAATTCGGCCTGGGAATAATATTTGAAGAAGTCGGGATAGCTTGTCTGGATATGCTGGGCAAGCAATGCCATGTCCCGCATCGATGTCTTGTTTTCAGGATCAGGTAGCCCGGTCGCATTGCGAAAGACCGAAGCGGAGAGCCCGAGTTCACGGGCGCGTTCTGTCATCCGTTTGGCAAAGGCCTCCTCGCTGCCCGCCATGCCTTCGGCCAGGATGATGCAGCCATCATTGGCAAGCTGAACAGTGACACCCTGGATGAGATCGACGACACGGACACGCGATTTCAACGCTGCAAACATTGTCGATGTTCCGGACGGCGCGCCGCCGGTTCGCCACGCATGCTCAGACACGGGAAATTCGGTATCAAGCGTCAGTTCTTTTTTTTGGATCGCATCGAAGACAACTTCCATGGTCATCAGCTTGGCGAGCGACGCCGGTGGAATGGCCGTATTTTCATCCTTGGCGAACAGAACCGTGCCTGTCTCGGCATCGATCAGGTAGACCTGCTTCGCCTTGGTTTCAAAGGCCTGCGCCTGCACGGCCAGGGGGGCGCAGACCGCCAAAACAATAGCAATGAAAACCGAGACCAGCCGTATATGCATTCCAAACTCCGGTGCCTTCTCCGGGAATAGCAGCCGGTCCGCTGGTGATCAATCGGCAAGGATCGGGATTAGCGCACGGCACCCTTGCGTTTGGCATATTCGACGATCGAATTCGGCGTCAGCGGGTTCTGATCGACGAGAATGGCATCGAAAGCGGTCTTGGAATCGCTGACGCGGGCTTCGACGTAAGCTGCGGCATAGGCCATGTTGCCATCGGGCGTCAGAGCCGGACGCTCCCGCGGGATCGGGCCGATTTCGGGCAGCATCGCAAAAGCGTCGAGCGCGGCCGACGAAGCGTGCGGTGTCGCGGTTTCGGCAAGGGCCGTGACCGGCACGCCCATTTCCATGTTCGATTTGGATGGGATCGTCAGCGTGCCGAGATTGCCGGCCTGTTTGCGCAGAGGCTCGTTCGAGGCGACCATGACACCGGTTGCAATCTGGCCTTCGGGGAATGCGTTCGGGGTGCGATCGCCCTTCTTGACATAGGACGCCATCAGATAGGGCATGTCGTTGCCCTCCAGCGGCGCCTTGCCGATATATTGGACACGAACCTGGGCACTGCCCTTGCGCTTCATGTCGAGAAATTCGGCGGTTTTGGACGAGACGTCGATGATGCGGCCATATTCATAGGGACCGCGATCATTGACCCGGACCACGACGGAGGAGCCGTTCTCAAGGTTGGTGACGCGGGCATAGCTTGGCAGCGGGAATGTCGGATGGGCTGCCGACAGGTGGTACTTATCGTAGACTTCGCCGTTCGCCGTCAGGCGGCCGTGAAAGGCGGAACCGTACCAGGACGAAATGCCGGTCTTGTTGTAGCCGAAATCCTCTTTCGGCTGGTACCACTTGCCCTTGACCTGATAGGCCTTGCCGACCTGATAGCGGCCGCCGCCCTTGGGGATGTTTTTGCCATCGGCAACGCGCGGGCTGGCTTTGACGCCATAGATCGACTCGGCAAAATATTCCTTGCCGTGCGTCTTGTCCTTCTTGATGCTTCCCGTCGATCCGCAGGCCGTCAGCGCGGCGCAGAACATCGGGACGACGGCTATACGCAATCCCTTGAAGAAAAAAGCCGCAGTCTGATTGGAAGTCATGTGCCCCACATCGCCATTCGTAAAAGCCGCGCCCGGCACCCTCCCGCGCTTGCCCCCGCGAAGGTACCGGTGTCACGTAACGTAACAGTCGATTAATCATGACAACAACGTGGCGAAAATGCGAATGGTTAACCGTGCCGGAATGAAACAATTGGAATTATGGTTTACGAATAGTTAACGCACAAAGGCCGCCGTACCGCGGTAATAGTTCCGCTCAGGAATGAGAGTGCTCGATTATCCTGCCGATGACAAGTGAGCTTCTGACACTTAACACACATATTCGATGATGTGATAGCTGATCCCGACAATCGTGCCATCGACATCGCGAATAAACGTTGGAATATACTGTGGCTCGGGAGGCACACAGATGGCACCGGCTGCGTCCTGCTGGCCGGCGGCCACCAGCCCTTCCGGCACATACCCATCCGGCGTCTCAAGGGCTGCATCGGCGGGCGACGCAGCCGCGAAACCGAGCAGGAACACAATCGACAATCGTCTCAACATTGCCATCTCCGCCAAATCCGCCGAATAAGGGGGACAACAGCAAGACGGGTGTTTTGTTCCAGGGCCCTTCCCTCTGCTCTGCCGGCAGAGCCTGGAGTTCGCCCGGCGTGCAGCCCCATCGCTGGCAGCGCCGGCGTGCTGCGGAACCGGTTGACGTTCCCAATCGGCAAGCTATAAAGCGATCCGTGACAGGCTGATTTCCAAATCGTCGCCCGGGAAAACCACCGCCCCGCCGAACCGGTATCTCCGCAACGCCCGTCATCAGGAAGAGTGTCCGAGTGGTTTAAGGAACCGGTCTTGAAAACCGGCGTGCGGGAAACCGTACCGTGGGTTCGAATCCCACCTCTTCCGCCAAATTGCATTGATTTCATTGTATTATTTGTGATTTCAGGCCTTAAATAAGGCGGTTATCATAACGGAGTTGCGGCTGCCTTGGCCTGCTTCTTTTCCGACGCCTTGGCCTTCCCTTGCGCTTTGATCCGCTCAACGAGCATGTGGGCGATCGACAAAGACGTACTCTGCTCGCGTGCCCGATCCGCCACCGGCGCCGAAGGAGCCCTCGGCAAGGCGCAAATCCGCAGCATTTAGAACAAGACGGCCCCTCACTGCCTCTTTGCGCAATCCACTGGGCGTCATGCCACTCAAGGGGAACATAATTGGGATGATGCCTGCCAGGCGGATAGGCAAATCGGGGTCGATGTCGTTTGTCATGGCGCATATTGCCTGATTCTGCGGCCCTCGATGGATTTCCGACCAATAAAAAGCCCCGCTTTCGCGAGGCTTCATTTCGTTCGGTAATTTTAAGATCACGGCTGCTGGCTGTACCAGTCATCTACGTCGCGCTTCACGCGATCCTTCTCAATGCCATAGCGCTCCTGGATTTTGCCTTCGAGCTGATCCCGCTTCCCAGCAATCTGATCGAGGTCGTCGTCAGTGAGTTTGCCCCACTGCTCTTTGACGTTTCCCTTGAACTGTTTCCAGTTACCTTCAACACGATTCCAGTCCATTTTGGTTCTCCTTCCGTGAGTTGGTGCTGCAAGGGGAACGCGCGATAGAGGAATTTGTTCTGTAAAAAATGCCCCATGCCCGCGCGGAACAAGGAGCGGAGAACGTCGTTACCTGCATGTTCAAAGCAGATGGGATAAACGATGAACAACATAGAGGAATTCGATCTTGCAGAAAAACAGGCTCCGTCAGATGAAATTAAGATCAAGCCGCGAAAGCAACGTGGCGAACCGTACACTCTCGAACGATTCCGTCAGCATTATGGGTTGGGCACCAATGAGGCTCGAGACTTGTTCAGGCGCTTTGGCCCATCTTCGATCGAGTTAGACTTGCTAATGCAGGCAAAAGGCAGGTCACCAGAAAATTAGCCGGAACAATTTCGTCGATCGCACATTATGTCGGTATCGAAGCGATTGCCCCCTCGACGCTTCGATACATCGATGCAAGCCCCAAGGCATCGAACTAGAAGCCAGCCAGTCCTCCCCGGACAGCTGGCTTTTTTCTGAGCAGTGCTGGTGATGGAAGTTTTTCACTTGCCGGCAAGATCCCCTTCAAGYCGGTGGCAATGGAGCCGCCTCCCGTGGCCGAGTTGCCAAGCAGCGGTCGCCCGCGGCCGCTGGCTCAACCCTGAGGAACCAATGATTACGCTGCGCGTTTTGACAGGTTCAGATAAAAAGGAACCGGTCATGAATAACATCGTTTATATCGTCGGACTCGTCGTCATCGTCCTCGCAGTTTTGTCCTTCTTCGGGCTTCGTTGAGGCAGCGGCTGGCCCGTTTTTGGGCATCTGAGTGTGCTGGGCCTATCTTGGCCTAAACCAACGGCGTGCGATCATACCCAAAACAGCCGCGACTCCTACCATAACCGTGATGCCGGTAATCGCTGTCACAGAATTGGAGAACCGTCGCGGTGCGGATGTCTGTGTCGGAGACTGTAGGAGGGCCGAAACTCTCTCTCGGAGGTGGGCGACATAGGCGGTCAGCCGGCGAACTTCCTCAGCAGATGACAGGCCAACTGGGCCTTGGCTGGAGGGATTCGACTGAGCATAGTCGCTATCAAGCTTCCCGCTCTCTAATCCCGCGAAATATTCCTCAAGCTCATTATCATTGCCAGAGAGGTTCCGTTTGCCTGGTTTTTTGTTACTGCCGCGCATGATGACCATGTCCTTGTTTGATGGTGATCAAACAACGCGAGTGGAGGCAAAAGGATGCATGTGCGACCGTCGGTTTTCTGCGTGACAATAAAAAGCCGCCACTTGTTTCCAGGTGGCGGCGCTAAAATGGCTCACAGTATAAACTTGCAATAAGGAATGTCTGCCTCTCTCCCAAGAGAGCTCATATACCACTCTTATTTTAGGGGTTTCGCAAGTTCCATTTCTGGGTGTGTTCTACCAGATTGGTGTGGTGTCGTGGCCAATTAACGAAAAAGCCGCCACCCAATGAGGTGACGGCTTGCGATCGGCTGCGCAGGTGCGCCGAGGTGGTGACCGATCGTACTGCGGTTGGTGAGAACGCCTTGTAAAAGCCCCATCGCCGGACATGCGACGACACAGCGACGGGCGGCGGCCAAGCTGGCGCCGAAACTTAAGCTGCAAGGGTGACGCTGGCGCGTGTTTTGAGGTGGGTTCCGAGGAAGGACCGGAGTCGGCCGTCTGGCGTCTCTACAGTGTACAATCCTCTACCCATCGCCGTGATTGCGTGATCGACGACCGTTCCGAGGTGATCGCCCGTGATGTGATAAACGGTTTGGCCCATCGGAATGCGTCTGCCGACCAATCGTCTCGGAAGCGCAATTCTATGAGTCTCCGTAGTTTTGGTATGGACGTGCATGGTCATTGCGGGCTCCTCGTGTTGGGTTTGCAATTGTTAGCATTTGTATATCGAATGATTTCATAGCAGTCAATAGCAAAATGCGATAAATGTTTGCATGCTGCGTACATGTCATGCGGCTTGCGAAGGAGACAGAAGAAATGGCGAAGACGGCCGCAATCGGCATTCGCATCGAGCCCGAGATAAGGGATGCGCTAGTGGTGGCAGCCAAGAGCGAGCGCCGCTCCGTGGCGTCGTACATTGAAAAGCTAATTGCTGATGATCTGGAAAAAAGGGGATTGTTGCCGAAGGGGGCAGTGGAATGATCGGCCATCCGCCTGCGGGATTGCTCGATACAAAGATTGGCGTAAAAGCAAGAAGAGGTAGGAAGGCATCGCACCGATCGGCGTGGCCAGTAGCAGCCTCCTGGGGCTCCTCGATGTTGACAATTTTGTAAAAATAAACAATTGTCGTCTTTGCCAACCTAAACGTTTGTAAATATTGTATTTTCTGCGGCAAAATGCCGCGTAAAAAAACAACACTGCATTGGCTATCCTCCGGCAAAAATTTTTCTGGAGCGCCCATGCACGATTCCTCGTCAGCAGCATTTGCTAAGCCTGTATTTCAAGTATGACGCGACCTCCAAAGTTGCGACGGAGTGGTCTGCCTCGGCGCCTCGCGCTGTTTTGCGAAAGCAGGGTTGTGCCGCTTATCGGTAAAGCTGTGGCAGCCAAAATCTGCCGTTACCTCATCGCCCTTTTTCAAGCGAGAGCGTCGCCACCCATTAAACAAGGGAGGTGGAATTGGCTGGAAATAGAAGCAGGATGCGAGTCACCATCCACGTTTTCGGTCAACCTGAGGCGCAATCTTCATCCTGCGCTAGATCTTGTTCAGAGGTGCGCTCTGAGTGCCGACGTACCTGTTAAGAAGCGTGACAAACGGCCCGCGAAAGCCTTGGTTGCACGAACGCGAAAGGCCAAAGAACGGAAGCCGGGTAAGCCGCGCGGATACGAGCCCAAGACTATAGAGACATTTCCGGACCCACTCTTCGAACTCGATTTCGACCCACCCGAATTTGTGGATGCCCTTCAAGCCCAAATGGAGCGGCATGGCGACACTACCTGGCATCTGCATCGCGCAGTTGTTGATGCTGAAGAATCGTTCGACCGTAAGACGCTTTATACTTGGTTCACAGGAATGAAGACGCCGCGCAGTGTGGCTAGTTTTGAGATCCTGCGCCGCATCGAACAGAGATACCGCCTCCCTGAAGGCTATTTCAAAAGAAAGTTGCCACACACAATGCGAGCAGCAACGGGTCACTACCCCGGCATGGAGATCGGGCCGGCGGAACGACGGCGACTAGCGTGGCATCTCCCCGACGATTTCAACTCGCTTCCAGGCGCGAAGCGCGAAGAAATCGTTGAGTGGGTTCGGCGCGTGATCATCACCGGCGCAACTGACTACCGCAGATATCAAGCGGCGGCGGTTAGGCACCGTTTTGGGCTCAAGTTCCCCTTCTCGGACCGCTTTCAGGTCGAGCTCAGACCGGAAGAGGATGAAGAAGATGATGATCGCGATACGGACAGCAGCAGGCCAGAGGCACCACTCCGCCTGGCAGAGGAACTAGCCGACCTCATCCGCTTTAAAACGGCGACCCTTACCGCAATCGGCTTTCAGCGAAACAAAGTCTGGGGAGATGAAACCACGGCTCAAAAAATTGAGCATTTTGGACTGTTGTTCGGCGCGCTGAACGCTTCGCCGTCGGGGTCTGTCCGCGGACGCGGCGTTCCCCTCAGCGACCTCACTTTTGGCCTCTTGGTTTTTCCAGGGGTCTGGGACTGGTATGTCCAGTGGAGAGAGCGTCGTCGAGGATTCTATACGAGCTGGGAAATGAATATGCTCAGCTCAGGCCTGGAACTGACCCGGTACAAAACCGGCTGGCTGCGGCAAAATCCGGCGCTCCTCGAACGCGTTGTGCCGATTTCAGGGCTGGTGTCTGTGCGAGAGATAGAAGACGCCAAGGCGAATTGGCAGGAGGCATGCGACGCATTCCACCTGCATGCCTTAAGTCGTTTGAGGGAGATTCAGCGAGTAGCGCGCGTCCATCGTGATCCGTTCGAGCCTGTCATGACCATTCTGGAAGCGTCGAGCCCGCTGGCCGAATATAAGAAGATCGCCGATGAGATATTGTTGCGGCTTCCCGACGAGCGAGCATACCCAATTGCCGCAGCCGAAGCCGTTCGATCATTTCTGATGTTGAGGCTGGGTCTCCACCTCGGCCTCAGGCAGAAAAACCTTCGGGAGTTACTTCTGTGCCCTCGGGGTTCGGCACCTCGGACCGAGCGGCAACTGAGCGACTTGAAGCGCGGCGAAATACGCTGGAGTGAGCGAGACAGAGGCTGGGAAGTTTTAATCCCGGCGAATGCGTTCAAGAATTCAACGTCATCGTTTTTTGGTTCGAAGCCCTATCGGCTCGTTTTACCGAACTTCATCGGCCTCTATGATCAAATCGACGCATACTTTAAAAGACATCGCGCGAAGCTTTTGCGAGGAGCAAGAGACCCCGGCACCCTGTTTATAAAAACGGTCAAGGCAACCAGCAGGAAGGCCGAATATGATAAAACTTCGTTTTACGAAGCTTGGCGACTGACGATTGCGCGCTATGGCATCTACAATCCGTACACTGGTCGTGGGGCTATTAAAGGCCTACTGCCCCATGGCCCGCACAATTTGCGAGACGTCCTCGCTACACACGTCCTTAAGAAGACTGGCTCCTACGAACAGGCAAGCTATGCTATCCAAGACACGCCAGAAATGGTGCGGAAACACTACGGTCGGTTTCTCCCTGAAGACAAAGCTGCGCTGGCAGCGAGGATATTGAATCAGGTCTGGGAGGGCGATGAAATGAGAAGGCGCGTATCAGATTCGAGCGAGGCCGCATGACCTACGCACTCTCCGCCCTCGCCGTCCGCCGCCGCACGCTATAGAAGAGACACGTATGCCAGATGAAGACGAAGACATGCTTGACGCGGAGCGAGCGCGCGAAACAAAGAGCCGCAACGAAGAAACATTTCCCAGTTCTGTAGTGGAAGCCTTGATTGCCGGAGAAAAACCCGTTCGCGTTTACCGGGAGCAGCGCGGCCGGACGACCGCGCTGTTGGCCGAAAATTTCGGCGTTTCTCAGTCCCATATTGAAGAGATAGAAGAGGGAAAGATCCAATGCCAAGCTGCTACCATGGAGGCCGTCGCCCTGGCATTGGGTGTCGACCTCGACGACCTGGTTTGAGCCCAGCATTCAACGCACATTTGGAGCCCACATGCCCCACTTCTCCACCCCTGAAGAACACGAAGCCCACCGCGTCCAGCGCCTGGCGAAAGCGATCGAGGACCGCGATTTTACAGCATCCGAAATCGAGAAGAAATTCGCACCAGGCACACACGGCTGCCACGAGGCGATGCACGTTGCCTGCCTCATGAACGACTTGGTCGACGAGCGCCTGTGCAGCCATCCTGCCATCCTACGGAACGCCGAATGGTATCGGCTGGCTGCAACGGCCCAGGAAGCGCTGTGGGCGCTATATCAGGCGATTGGGGACGAGCATATGAATGCATAGGGCTGGGGACGTTAAGGACCAGAAAAGGTGCCTTGCCTTCCACAGGCCAACGCTGTTCTCATGCTTTGCCGCGTGCGCTCTCAACACGGGAGCAGTTTGCTTCTGGTGGCCGATCTTGGCGTCAGCGGCTCGGTGATCAACCTATGCGAGGGCACCCCTCGCGATTGGCGAGGCGAAGAACTGTATACTCTCCCCGGAATCCTATCCCATCCACAACGATCGACCGACGGGTTACCGACTGAATCGCTGGGTCGCGCATTCCGTAACGGTAGGCGCGGCGAATAGCTTGCCGCTCGCTGCAACCGCGCCGGCGCTCGTAGTTTCTTCTATCTTGATCTCGATATTCCAACTGCGGGCCATCCCGTCCAATGTAGAGATCAAGGGACTGCGCCAACGACACCGCTGGCAACGCTGTCCAAGAGCTTCCAACAATCATCGCAATCGCGAGAATTTTTCCAACCGTGTTTTTCATGTCTGCCTCCTGCACTCGATTCGTATGAGTGAGAGATAACGGAACAACGAAGTCGGTGAAATTATGTTCCGAGGGCGGCGCTTGACTCATCCGCGAACGAGAACATAATAAGAACAGTCTCGGCGATGCGGCCGCCATTCCGGCAATTTATCCACAAGACATCCACCGGGTTATGCACAGTGGGAAGGAGAAGCCATGCCTGCGATCAGCGCCGCCGCGTATGACATCCAATATTCCGGCCCGGTTGATGAGATCGCCCCGCCCTCGCCTTCCAGAGGGACGATGGGAACTCATAAGGACAAAGCTGCTCGACCGGCCGCTTTGCGCCAAAAAGCGGACGGGGGCTTCGTTGGGAGACTTGGCCGATTTGGAGCCGACAGCAGAATGTCTGCAGCCAGTGCGCCAACACGGAAAGCGGGCATCGCGAGTCCTTCGGCCCCGTCCAAGTTTGCTCAAAGCATGTGTAATCGGCAGTCGTGCCTCCATCTTGCTCTTTTCAGACGCCGTTGATCGCAATGATGCGCGACGCGGCCGCAGCCTGCCGCTGTGCGGCCAGTGGCGCGTATTCCGGTGATGCGAAGAGCTGACGAATGGCGTCCTTATTCGGAAACTCGATGATCAGCATGTTGGTAGCTGTCGAGCCTTCCAGTTCGAGAGGGGTTTCATCGATGGCGATAAGCTTGCCGCCGGCTTCGGCGACGAGCGGCAAGGCCTTCGACCGGTAATCTTCGATCGACTTCATGTCCTGGATGTCGAGATCGACGATGAGATAGGCAGACATAGGTTTTTCCTTTCCTGTGGCTTCTGGGGGGCATGGCGCTGTCAGGGGAGATGGCGCCATTTGACCATGCGGTCTTTGAGATCGAGTGTGCCGCCGTCGACAGTGAAGGTACCGTCACCTCGGTGATGCAGCATTCGACGTTCTTTGCAGCTCTCGTTGATCCAGATCCTCGTCGCCTCGAGGATGAAGAGGTTGTAAGGGTCCAAGAGCCTCGTATCGACGACCCGGCATTCGATGTTAGCCAGACAGTCGCGGAGGAGCGGTGCGGACACATCCTTGGCAGGTTGCCTCCTGAGGCCGTATCTCTGGAATTTATCCACCCGATCCCCTGAGCAGTTCCCGACGTCGACAACGGTTTCGGCGAGATCGAGACCGGGTACAGCGATGACACATTCCCCGGTTTCCCGAAGAGCCCGATAGCTGTGATCCCAGGGCCCGATGACGCAACCGATGAGCGGCGGGTCGTGTTGGATCATCATATGGAAGCCCATCGACATGACGTTGGGCTTGCCGTTATCGCTGGTGGAAACCATGACGATCGGGCCAGGTTCCAGGACGCGATAAGCTTGAGATGCGGGTAATTCCTTCATGTTAATCTCCCTTGAGAGGTCCCTGCCTTGATGCAGGGACCCGTCAGGGCCGGCCTGTTACCAGCCCTGTTCTACTGGCAGGACGAACAGCTCTGCTACGTCCACATGGGCCGGGGCCTGGGCTGCGAAGACGATGGTGTCGCCAATATCCTCGCCCTGGAGGAAGGTCATCTGGCTAGCCAGTTCGTCCATCTGCTTGCGGTAGCCCGCATCGGTGATGTGGTCGTAGAGTTCGGTGGCGACAGCGCCTGGCTGGATGCAGGTCACGCGAATGCCGTGTTTCTGGCCGACTTCCATACGCAGGCCGTCGGAGAAGGCTGTGACCGCGTGTTTCGTGGCGCAGTAAACCGACAGGCCCTTGAAGACCTTGCGGCCAGCGATCGAGGACATGTTGAAGATGTGTCCGCAATGCTGCTTGATCATCTGCGGAAGAACGGCGGCTGTGGTGTTCAGCAGGCCCTTCACGTTGACGTCAACCATCCGCTGCCACTCGTCGACCTTGAACTGATCGATATCGGAGAGGGGCATAAGACCGGCATTGTTCACGAGGATGTCGATCGAACCATAGGCATCGACCAGTTTCTTGACGCCCGATTCGACCGAGGTCGTGTCAGCCACGTCCATTTCGATCACGAGAGCTTCACCGCCCTTGGCTTCGATCTGCTTCTTGATATCCTCGAGCTTCTCGGTGCGGCGGGCAGCGATGCCGACCTTTGCGCCGGCTTCAGCAAGCTTAACGGCGGTAGCAGCGCCAATGCCGCTCGATGCGCCGGTGACCAGTGCAATCTTTCCGTTGAGGTTGGTCATCGTCTTTACTCCTTGTCTTGAAGCCCACCACCGCGGTGGGCGTTTCGTTTTGACAAGGAGGAAGCTAAGCTTTTCGGCGTAACGCTTCTCACGGGGTCTTGCTCGACCTGTCGCGATCTTGCTCGAAATCGCGACAGGTCAAAAACTAGCCTCGCCGATAGTGGCTCGGCGGCAGGCCGGTTTCGCGACGGAAGACCTGGGCGAAATGGCTGGGGCTGGAATAGCCGACGGACATGCCAATCTCGATGATGCTGGTACCCGTCTCCTGCAGGAGAAGCTGTGCCCGGGCTATGCGCTGACGGATAAAGTAGCGCGAAGGCGAGAGCCCGGTCGCCTTTTTGAACAGACGACTGAAGTGAAATTCGCTCATGCCCACCGTTTCGGCAAGCTGCGCGAGACTGAACGGCTCGGCAAGATTTTCTTCGAGGTAGGCGACGGCGCGACGAAGCTTAAAGCCGGGAAGCGCGTTTTGGCGATCGTCCGGGGCTTCACTCGCGGCATAATTTCGGATCAGATGCACGGCAAGGGTCTGGGCAAGGCCCTGAATGAACAACTGGCTCCCCTTTCCTTCGGACGTGAGCTCCTGATGGATCAATGCAAGAAGGTGTGACAGCTGCGTGTCCTTGCCCCCGGAGATGTCGCGCAGTGCTGGTGGGGCGGCGCAGCCCAGCACGTCGTAGGTGACACGCTCGAACAGCGGCACGGAGAGATAAAGATGCATGACTTGGAAGGGCGCGTTTCCGATCGCGCGCCAACGCATCTCGTAGGGCTTGGGGGAGCGGGTCAGATAGAAGTCGCCGACCGTGACTGTGTTTGCACCCCAGTCCCCGTCGAAGTCACGCTCCTCGACGACGGCCTCTCCCGACACCACCCACACGATCAGGGGTTCGGCAACAGCGGGAACGAGAAAAGGCTCCTGCTTGTTGAGACGAGAATAGACCTGCACTAACATGTCGTTCCACGCCGGACCGTCGCCACTGACTAGCGTGCGACCGGCTATATACTGTTCAAGCCCGAGCGGGGAGGTCCGCTCCGGCCTTGCAATAACGTCTTCCAGTTCAGGCACGAGGGCCGCTGGATAAATGGGCTTACCTGTAACAGCCGGGATTGGGGGCAAAACGTTTTGATGGGATGGTTCGATGTTTGCCAATACGGTCCCTCTCTCAAAATGGGGTAACTACCTTGAGGTAGCAGAGAACTTCAAATAGATCAGGCCGGCTGTGGGTATGCCGGCCTGATCATGTCTCCACTACCGCTTGCGATAGAGGACCATTCCGGCATGGTGCAGGACGCCACCGACAAAATCGCCGTCGGCCGTAAAGCCGGTATCGTCCCAATACTCGATATGGTTTCCGGACACCTCGTATCGTCCTTGATAGGCACTTTCGCGTGAGCCGCGCGCCTCGTCGTAGCGGCCATTCGGGAGCAACTGGTGCCGGATCCGACCGTCTGCAGTCTCCCACATGCCTATATAAGGGTTCGAGAGCGTCGGGGTGGTCATTGCGCCTGCTCCGTCTTGCCCAGGAAAGACTGAATGGTCTCTGGCTCGACGACCCAGGCGTAGTTCAGTTCATGGCGGATCTTCCATTTACCGGCGGTGCATTCCCAGCCCAGCTGCGAGCGACCGTCGAAGGCGATTACCTTGCCGTCAAGACGATCAATGCGGCCAACGAAGCCTAGGGTCGTCGAAGCGACTTTGTCGCCGACGATAGCATCGTGACTTCCGGTCAGGCCGTGGCGAACCGATCGGGCAGCGTTTTGCAACGCCTCCCAGTTGGCGCCGTAGCGGGCGGAGTTGTTAAAGAGCTGCGTGCTGCCAGGCGCGAAATTGTCGTAGAAAACTCCTTTGGTGCTTTCCAGGTCGTAATACCGGTTCAGCTTTTCTGCGAACACGAAATTGCTATCGCCTTCATGGCGTTCCCAACCCTTCATGATCCAGTCTGCATGGAGTGCGAGAGGAGCATCGGCGCCTTCCCGAGGGCACGCGCTGTCCTGTGCAGCGACAGGTCCGGCGCAGATCCCAAGAGCCAAAGCTGCTGCAAGTCTGATCTTGTTGTGTGTCATGGGAATTTCTCCTTCGATGATCGGTTGTTCTTAGCTGCCAGCCGCCAGGTTGACTGGTCGGCTACGGGCAATAGGTAGACAAATTCGATTGTCGCTTGTATTCCCTTTTCGCTAACGTGATTGGTTAGCAAGGCGCGACAATGACAATCGATCTAAACCTGGTGCCAGTGTTTTTGGCCGTCGCCGAAGAGGGGAATTTCAGGGCGGCCGCTGACCGCCTCGGCGTTACACGGTCCGCGGTAAGCCAAGGAATCAGACGGCTCGAGGATATTTGCGGCATTGCGCTCGTCAGCCGTACGACACGCAGCGTGCGGCTGACCGAAGCGGGCAACCGCTTCCATGAAACCTTGTCTCAGCCAATGGCCGAGGTCAGATCCGCATTCGAGAACGTGGCGGGTGACGCGAGACCCAGCGGCTTGCTGCGGATCGCGGTCACATCGATTGCGGAGCAATTTTTGTCCGGCCCACTGATCGCGTCCTTCGCTGAAGCCCATCCCGGTATCACGATCGACGTCACGGTGACGGACGACATCTTCGACATCGTAGCGGCCGGCTTCGATGGGGGGGTCCGGTTGGGTGAGGTGATCGAGCAGGATATGGTCGCGGTGCCACTGACCAGAGAAGAGAGAGAAGTCGTGGTCGCGACGCCGGGATATTTTGAGGTCCACGGAACGCCCCGCCATCCTCGGGAACTGGTGAATCATCGCTGTATCGGTTGGCGTCCGACTCCAAGTGCTGCGCCGTACCGATGGGAGTTTGAGGAGGATGGCATAACTTTCGACGTTGCCGTCGAGCCGCAAATTACCACAAACGATCTGTATCTGATGGTCCGCACCGCGCTCGCTGGCGGCGGTATTACATTTGCGTTGGAAGAGACTTTTCGACCATATATCGATCGTGGCGAGTTGGTCACGGCGTTAGACGACTATCTGCCGCCGTTTCCAGGGTTCTTCCTCTATTTCCCCAATCGCCGCAATATGGCGCCCAAGCTGCGTGCGCTCATTGACCATGTTCGCGCGAACAGGGTGACACATCTTTAGCCACCCAGTGGCTAAGGATGGCTGGATTTTGTACATCGTGTTGAACATCTATCGCGCCCTGTCCTTCTCCGGTCCGGTGGACCGGAACCGGGTGCGGGTGGGCCGATTGGTGAAGCGCTCGTCCAAAAAGGTGAGGTCGGCCAGCGGTCCCAAAAGCGGTCGTCAGCCTACTTCCGAGCTGACATTAGCTCTCAGAGCCCGTCGTCCCGAACGCTGGGTAGGCGCTATGGGCCGCTGCTTGGTCTCGACTCTCTACCAGATACACGACATCCTGAACGAAGGGGGGCATGAATGGGAACCGTCGTCGACTTCGATCCGCGCAACCGTAGGAAACGGAAGATGGCGCGCAATGCCCGCAGTCCCTCTGCGCTGCAGCAGAGGTTCCGGCCGTGGTTGCTCATGGTGCCGCTCGCTGCCGTTGTGCTTGGCGGCGTCTATGGTTGGGCCACTGTAGCGCCGAACGACACGATCAGCGCCGCATTCTCGATCTGCGGCGTTACAGCTCGCAACACCTGCGTGGTAGACGGCGACACGTTCTGGCTTCAGGGCGTGAAATACCGGATATCGGACATCGACACGCCAGAGATCAGCGAACCCAGATGCCAGGAGGAACGGACTCTTGGCGAGACGGCGAAATACCGGCTTCAATCTCTGCTCAACGAAGGCCCCTTCGGTTTGAAAGCCGGCCTGAGAGATGAAGACAAGTACGGGCGCAAGCTCAGGGCGGTTTATCGCGGCGGCCGATCGCTAGGGAGTATTCTCGTTGAGGAGGGGCTCGCTCGACCGTGGACCGGCCAACGCATGCCATGGTGCGCATAGCATTGATCTAAAGCAAACAACCTACCGCGCGGATTGCAACATGGACGCGACATGAAAAACCGCGAACTCGGGCATCTCCGTCGGTAAATTATTGATATTATTTTTAATTTTCTGGTCGGAAGCGGTGTTGCCGCGACACTGTGAACAAGCGTCTTTATCCGGAACCTCGACGTAGGGGTCGCCGTCGATGGTGTTCGGAGCTCCGAGGGCAATGCCTGGTGTCCAGATGTAGCCCTTCTGCGCGTCCTTGAGCTTCCGGACGGAACCGAGCGTGGTGCGGTTCATGATCCAGTTCGCGTTGCGGGCGTAGGACGACTTCAGGCTGTACTTCATCGTCAGCAGGCCGTTTGCCTGCCCGTCAGCGTCAGCAATGGTCGTGGCCGAGCCAGAGTTGTTGCCGCCAACGCCAGAAGCGACCAGGATGCCCTCTGGCCTGCCGACAGCATTGCCGGAGACGAAGGCCGCACCTTCAGCAACAGCGAACTGCTCAGTGGCTTCGAAGCTGATCTCCGATTCCATGTTGAATGCGGAATCTTCGAGGTTCTGGTTCGAGATGTCGATCAGCGCGTACATCTCGTGGGTCGGAATTTCCCACATGCCGTAGCGCAGACCGTCGGTCTCGGTCTTCGTGCCCTGGTCAGCGACCCACTGTGCAGCGAACTGGCCGGTGCGCTTCGGGATCATGATTGCCTTGGAGGCAGTCTGACGAACACGAGCAAGCGAGCGAACCGGCGAGACGTCCGTGACGCCCTTGATGATCTCGCGAATGTACTCGGCCGGCGCAAGGTAGCCGCCGGTCGTGTCATTCGCGATGCCGAGCGCCTTGTATTCTGCGGCGACGTCGGCGAGTGCCTTCTGCTGGTCAGCCGAGAGGTTCGGAACGCCGACAAGGTTTGCGCCAACAACGGCACGCGCCCACGATTCGACCTTGGCCTTCAGCTCAGCCTTGCGCTCGGTCGGATCCGAAGAACCCTTCAGCGAAAGCCGATTGAGCTTGGCTTCCAGGTCGTCGACGTGCTTCTGCCACTTCGCAAACATCCGATCGCCAACGCCTGTTTCCGGTAGGTATGCCTGCCAGTCCTCGCCCTCTGGCACCTCCAGTTTTGACCTCAATTCGGCTTCGTGGTCTTTCAGTGCGCGGCGCGCATCCTCTAATCTTGGCAAATGGGTCCTCCTCCGCCGGCTGATGGCCGGACGTTGCAGTTGATGATGAAAGAATTGTTCGACGGCCCGCGGTGCGGACGGCTGCAGTTAAATAGTATATCGACGCGATAACCCGTCAACGAGCTACGATGCGCAGGCTGGGTTACATGTACTAATGCTGATTTCTGGCTCAGAAGCTAAATAGTAACGGCATCTATTTCAGGCCAGCTGTTTCTACACTAATGGTATTGGGGTGGATTCCGTCAAGGGCGGCTGTTGTCGATTAAGACGCCCTGGCAGCTAGCTTCTGGCCTATCCATGCCAAGACCTCAGCGCGAGAAAAAGCGATACGCTTCTCCCCCAGCGCGACTGCGGCCGGAAATTTCCCCTCTGAACGAAGGCGATGAATCATCGTCTTTGACATGCTGGTCCTGAAGCAGGTCTCTTTGAGGGAAATTAGGGTATAATTGTCATTGTCAGCGGTCGGATTCATGGTGTCTCCTCGTCATGCGCGCGGACGGAATCCGTGCGACAGATTGATCGATTGAAATTTGAGAAGGTTCGGTAGCCGACGCGCCATGGTCGGGTTAGGGTCAATCGACCCCTCATGGGGCCACGCCTCTCTGGGCGCTTCAAGCGGGTTTTCCCCGCGGCTCTTGGATGCCGAGACACCCTGTGCGGGAACCACCCCGCGTATAGACCTGCCACCAAACAAGTCGATAAAGCCTATATAGGCCAAAGCATCCGAATAATCTAGGATGAATATTTACTTTCGGTTGCAGTTTATTGCTTGACGAACTTTGTAAAAACTACGCGCCGCAAAAGGATGCCCAGTCGTTCATCAGCGCGCGGCGCTTTTCCAAAGCATCCGATCGACGGTATGCTTGCTCCGTGGCGTCGCCTTCAATATGGGCCAGCGCCCCTTCGATCACCTCTCGAGCATGGGTTGTGCAGTCGCCGGCCCAGTCTCGGAACGTTGAGCGCATGCCGTGAAGAGTGACAGACTTATCGATCGAGGCAGCCCGCAGAGATTTAGTCATCATCGTGTCACTGATCGCGGCGCCCTCTTTGCCCCCTTCAAAAACGATCTCGCCCGTGGATTCGTTTTTCATCGCTAGGAGTATATCGACGGCGCGATCCGTCAATGGAACACGATGTTCGCGAAACTTCTTCATCCGTTCCTTCGGAATCGTCCACACCTTTGCTTCAAGGTCGAACTCGGACCAGACTGCGCCGCGGACTTCACCCGTGCGATTTCCGTTTAGTATTAAGAATTCCACCATCGTGGCAGCAGTGCCTTTCGCCTCCCGAAGCCTTATCATTGCCGCCGGTGCATCCTTATAGGCCATGGCCTTGTGATGGCCTCGGCTCAGCTTCTGGCGCGCCGGCATCACCTTCTCAAGCAAACCCTTCCAGCGGGCCGGGTTGCCCGCCGTGCGCCATTCGTGGGCGATGCCGTAGTCGATGACGGCCTGAATACGCGAACGGAGCCGGTTGGCTGTTTCAGGCCGCTCGCTCCAATGAACCATGAGGCAGTCTTTGACATCACCGATGACGATATCCGCGACCGGCATGTCGTGCAGCGGCTTCGCATAATCGTTGAGGGTCATTTCCCATTGGGCCTTGTGCTTGGCATTCCGCCAATCGCCCTTGCGAGTATCAAGCAGCCCGTCCATGCAATCCTTGAACGTCTTCGCCTGCAGTGGTCGACGATCGGCACGAGGATCTTCACCGCGAGCAAGTTGAAGGCGAATCGCGTCGGCCTTCTCGCGCGCCAGCGCTAAGTTGACCGGGGCAGTGCCCTGGCCGTATCCGCCAAGCCCGACTTCGTTACGCTCATCGCCACGGCGCCAGATGAATACCCAGTTCTTGCTGCCGCCCTTCTGCGCCCTTATGTAAAGGCCGTCGCCGTCACCGTAGATTCCGGTTTTGGAGATGGTCTTGATTTTCGTCTCGCTAAGCTTGTTCCGAGCCATGAAAAAACCTCCGCCGAACCCTCATTTTTACGACGGTTATCATAACGGTCAGGGATTGTCCATTTGGAACATTCGTAATTCTCGTTTGTTTACAATGGCATCCGACAGGCCGTTGGACCATATGGACCGTAAAAACGGCGGAACAGCGGACACCTCTTCCGCCATCCTCCAATACCAAATCATCCCATTGAGCCCGCAGACGCCTTGATCATCAGGCAAGAGAGTGGTCTTTGTTTTTCCCACTTAGTCCCACTCAACCCCGCGCATATCCGGTCAAAATGGGGTACCGAACCGGGTACAGGCGGAACAAAATCCGGGTATCTTGGGGGAAGCATGCTCACAGACGCGCAGGTCAAGCGGGCGAAGGCGACTGACAAGTCATACCGCCTGACCGATGGCGAGGGCTTGCATGTGTTTGTAACGCCTGCGGAAAACTCTGGAGGATGCGCTACGAGTTCGGGGGGAAAGAAAAACTGCTCGCGGCAGGTTCAAACTCGCTTGCGAGCACCGCAGCGAAGATGGCGTCCGACTGTGCCGCGGTGAACTTGATCTTTCCGGGCACCAGCTTCGCGACGCCCAGTTTGGCGAGCTCGCGCCTGACGGCTGCTGACCTCGTGGTAAAGCCAACGCCGATCGTCGGTACTTTGACCGGGTCAAGATGGCATGTCAGCGGATTGCCCTCGTGCCCAGGCACCAAAGCCCGCCCACGCGATGACGTGGTGGTGATGGTCATTTGGGTATCCTTGTGGTGGCGCCATGATGGTCCCCTGAGTGGTGGTGGTTTTGGTTACAGGGAGCCCAACGAGATGATCTCGCCCATTGGGTTTTCCTGTGATGTGGGAATAAAAAAAAGGGCCGCCGAAGCCAGCCGTAAGGCAAAAATCTTGGGGTTGACGAAGGTGCACATTCGCCGGCAGGTTGCCGAAGGGAGTTTCACAATGCGGATTGCAACCTTCGGCTCATGCCTTTCACTTCGAGTAGCGGACCAATACCGAGCGGCATACGGCGGCAATGTAATCTCATGCGTTTACCACAACAGGAGCGATCAGTTTATTGGGCGATTTGTCGATGGGCGGGTGGACGAACTATCCCATGAAGGTGTTCGGGAGGCGATTGGAGTTACGCCTGGCACAGAGGAGGATTCGATCCTTCGTAATCAATGCCGGACCACCATGGGAAGCCATTTGCTGAAGAGGTGGACTCCGTTCCTCGATGCGCTGGACAAGAAAGACATCGACCTGCTGCTGATCGATAATTTCATGGATGCATCAGCGGCACTCCGGTCGATCGGCGACATGCAGTTCTTCTCAAGGGTGCCCGCGACAAAAGGTAATGGGTTGCGCATCACGCCGAAACTGACGCCGGATCAATCGGCGGCAAATTTCAACACGATTCTGAGGCATTTTCGCTGGAAGCTCCCAGATGCCGCTATAGTGTTTACTGCGTTTCCCTGGAACACATATCCAGAGGGCGACAGGGAGCAAAGGAGAATGTGGGAAAAACGCTTCTCCTCTCGCCTGAGGACAAGAGGAGGCCTCGTTCTTCCCACGAAAATCGTCCCCGCCGAGTTGCATGGAGATGCCCCGTCGCATTTCCGGCCGCAAATGTACGAAATGTACGCCCATGATGTGCGGCGTTTAGTTGAGAGGAGCCAAGCTCCAGGGAGATTCCCAAGTTTTATGCGCGCTATGCAGCAAGGTCTTCAAACCTTTGCTCAAGCCTCTCAAACCGCCTTCGCTGGTACGCCGCTTCTACGGCAAAGCATTCTTCATAGCGCAGCCCATAGCGATCACCGGCCATGATTTCCTGCTGAATGACTTCCTGTGCGATAACATTACCTTCAGAGTCACACGCCATCGAGTTAATCGCCGGAGTAAGATCGCCCTCCGACCCGGAGACATACGCAACAGTTTGTCCTTGAACCATCGGTGACAACCTTGTGCCGAGCGGGTTGCCCGGTGGTTGCAGGGTCTTCTGCTTCAGGTCGATGTAGTGAGTGACGCGCGGCGCTGTAGAATGTTTCGCCGCTTCGCAGAAATATGGCATCCTGCTTGCCTTGCCGCATTGAGGACACATTCAGCGCTGCATGATGGAGCGTCCGTGGCCAGTGTGTTGCAGCCTCTACTCATCAGTTGAGCTCAGCAAAGTGCGGTGGAGGATTATGCAATGCATTACAGCGTGCAGTTTTTCACCTGGACCCCGAAGCAGGGCGTCCATCAGGTCGGATCGGCGATCGAGATCGATGCCGCCAATCCGAAGCTGGCGGCCGTTTCGCTGCTGGGGCTTCGGCTGGACGAGACCGGTGCTGCCAAAAAGCTCGCGGTTCGCGTCTGGAACATACCGGACGACAGCAAGGCGGATTGCGCCTGCTTCTACTATCATTGAGAAACGCACTCGTCCGTGATCGGCTGCCGAGAGCTGTGAGGTTAAGCTGAGCTGTGTCCGGCCGACGCTACGCCGCCGCCCCGCCCCAGGTCACGACCAGTACGGGCCGCGCTCTGGCTGAGCTATTTATCATCGTTATCACAGTGGGAAAAATTGGAGGCCTCGCCCGGAATTGAACCGGGGTACAAGGATTTGCAGTCCTCTGCGTCACCACTCCGCCACGAGGCCTCACGAGTTCGAATAGTCGAACTGTGGCGGCGGTTTAGAATGATCCTAGAGAAATCGCAAGGGGCAATTTCTGAAAAACATCCTTGGCTAGGTTTGAAATTACGGTTTCGAACTGTTCCTCCACAGCCTTGATGGACCGGCAAAACCACCGATCATTGAGACACGACCAGATCAATGATAGCGGCGGATCAGCCCCACAAGTTTTCCCTGTATCTTGACCCGGTCCGGCCCGAAGATCCGCGTTTCGTAGGCTGGGTTGGCGGCTTCCAGTGCGATCGACGCGCCCTTGCGGCGAAACCGCTTCAGCGTCGCCTCCTCGTCGTCGACCAGCGCAACGATGATTTCGCCAGGGCTGGCGCTGTTGGTGTTGCGGATGATGACCGTGTCGCCATCCAGAATACCGGCCTCGATCATCGAATCACCGCGAACTTCGAGCGCATAATGTTCGCCGGGCCCGACCATCTCCAGGGGCACGGAAATATCATGCGTATTGTTCTGGATCGCCGAGATCGGCACGCCGGCGGCGATCCTGCCCATGACGGGTATGGAGACGCTGTCGTGGTGTGCGGCGGTCTTGACGGGCGCGGTTGGCGCCGGCTGCGCGCCGAGGCTGCCCTGGATGACGCTCGGTGAAAAGCCACGCTTGGGCTGCAGGCTCATCGAATAGGCCTCCGGCAACTTGATCACCTCAAGCGCCCTTGCCCGATTGGGCAGACGCCGGATGAAGCCCCGCTCCTCAAGCGCGGTGATCAGCCGGTGAATGCCGGATTTTGATGCGAGATCCAGCGCATCCTTCATCTCGTCGAACGACGGCGGCACGCCCGATTCTTTCATTCTTTCGTGAATGAACAGAAGCAGTTCCTGTTGCTTGCGGGTCAGCATGAACGATCACTCCAGAATCGAGAAACAAATCAAGAACGAACACTATATGTTCCATATGTGTTCCGC
>NZ_JBFUBH010000013.1:0-94076 GCF_056405855.1 Pararhizobium sp. P1_E7
ACGATGGCCTTGGTGTCGGAAGCGGCGATCAGGATGCCCTTGGCGCCGTCGGCGATGCAGGATTCGATTGCCGCAACCTGGCTGTCATGGTCGCCATCGACCTTGCCGGCATAGGCCTTCAGCTCGATACCGAGTTCAGCTGCCTTTGCGGCCGCGCCTTCCTTCATCTTGACGAAGAAGGGGTTGGTAWCGGTCTTGGTGATCAGGCAGGCCGAAACGTCGGCAGCCTGGGCAGGGGCTGAAAATACGACGCCAAGCGCCAGCGCGCCGAGAGCGGCGGAAACAATAGTCTTCTTCATGAAATCCTCCCAAGGATTGAAAAATAAACCCGGCGAACCGGTCCGTCAGGCTTCGCCCACCGCAACAACTCCTCTGCCCGGGTGGCGCTTCCGGACACAAAACAAACATCAAAATAAAACCCTGTCAATAAATAAATCAAATTGAATTATTAAAATTCTGTGCCATTCTCTGCGCAGAAAATGCGCATTCGCCTTTTGTTGCTGCAGCGGGCGCACAAGAAACAGAATGAAAGCGCGGCGAGGAGGCCAGTCTGGGACAACCCGACCCGGATAGGAGATCGCGCTTTTTAGGGAGGAAACGGGCATGACATCACAAGCCGGTTCCGGCGGTGCATCGACCGTTCCGGATGTCTTCGATCCGGGCGGAGGCGCCAATCTGACCCGCGTGCGCGCCTATAACGAAAGACTGGTCATGTCGCTGGTGCGCCGCCACGGCAGCCTGTCGAAGGCCGATATCGCCAGGCGGTCCGGCTTATCGGCACAGACAGTGACTGTCATCATGCGGGCGCTCGAAAAAGACGACCTTTTGATGCGCGGCGATCCCGTGCGCGGCCGCGTCGGCCAACCCTCCATACCGATGCGTCTCAATCCCGATGCCGTCTATTCCTATGGCGTCAAGATCGGCCGGCGCAGCTGCGACCTCGTGCTGATGGATTTCGTCGGCACTATCCGCCTGCAATTGCACCAGGCCCATGCCTACCCGATGCCGGATGAGATCCTGTCCTTCATCGTCGAGGGCATTCCCAAACTCGAAAAGATGCTGACCGAGCAGCAGCGCGGGCGCATCGCCGGCGTCGGCATCGCGACCCCCTTCCAGCTATGGAGCTGGGCCGAGGAGACCGGCGCCCCGAAAGAGGCGATGAACAGCTGGCGCGGTTTCGACCTGCGCGACGAGGTAGCTGCCCGCACGCATCACCCCGTGCTGATGCAGAACGATGCCACCAGCGCCTGCGGCGCAGAGCTGATCTTCGGGGCCGGTTCTTCCTATCCGGATTTCATCTATTTCTATATCGGCTCGTTCATCGGCGGCGGCATCGTCTTGAACTCCGCACTGTTTTCCGGCCGCACGGGGACGGCAGGCGCCGTCGGCCCGCTACAGGTGTCCGAMAAGAACGGCAAGCCTCAGCAGCTGTTGAAAATCGCTTCGATCTTCGTGCTCGAAAATCTGCTGCGCGAGAAAGGCATCGACCCAAAGCCGCTCTGGTATTCGGCCGATGAATGGATCGATTTCGGTGAGCCGCTGGAAACCTGGATCCAGCTGACGGCCGCAGCGCTGGCGCAAGCCATCGTCTCCTCCGCCTCGATCATCGATTTCGGCGCGGCGGTGATCGACGGCGGTTTTCCCGGCTGGGTGCGCGAACGTATCGTCGTGGCGATCCGCAAGGCTGCCGGCGAACTCGATCTCGAAGGCGTCATCCTGCCTGATATTGTCGAGGGTGCAGTCGGCGCCCAGGCCCGCGCCATCGGTGGCGCCAGCCTGCCGCTGTTTTCCCGTTATCTCATCGATACCAACGTTCTTTTCAAGGAAACACCCTGATGCTGAAAGGTCTAAACCCGCTTCTAAGCCCTGAGCTTTTAAGCACGTTGCGCGCCATGGGCCATGGCGATGAAATCGCACTGGTGGATGGCAATTATCCCGGCCTCGAACACGGCCGCCGGCTGATCCGGCTCGACGGACATCATCTGGTCCCGGTCCTCGACGCCATATTGAGCGTCCTGCCGATCGACGACTTCGTGCCGGCGGCAATTTTTCGCGCCACCGTGAA
Organism: Pararhizobium sp. P1_E7; assembly: GCF_056405855.1. Classification (NCBI taxonomy): domain Bacteria; kingdom Pseudomonadati; phylum Pseudomonadota; class Alphaproteobacteria; order Hyphomicrobiales; family Rhizobiaceae; genus Pararhizobium; species Pararhizobium sp. P1_E7. The sequence goes on from NZ_JBFUBH010000013.1 coordinate 2,066, forward strand.
GCAGGATCGTGACGCGCTTGACCCGGTGCATGAGGACATCATCGCCTGCTGCGCAAAATATGAACCGGAGCGCACGGTCACGCCGCTCCTCGGACCGGAATTCTATGCAAGGGTCCGCGCTGCGCACACGGTGGTCCAGACAAGCGAACCGCGGCTTTATGGCAATGTCATCCTGCGCAAGGGCGTGATCTACCCCTGACGATTTCGCCTCCCCCCAACGATTCCCTGGGCACGAAAAAGCCCGCCGATCTTTTCAATCGGCGGGCTTTTTATTGTCAGGGACCAGCGATCAATCAGGCGCGCTTGGCGTCGACCGAGAGGGCACCGGCACCGAACGTGGCGACGAACAGGAAGCCGCCTGCCATGGCAAGGTTCTTCATAAAGTGGATGTCGTTGCCGGCGACTGCGAAATCACCATGGCCGATGAAGGCTGTAGCAACACAGAAGAGGGCCAGGATGTAAGCGGCCGGACGGGTGAGCAGGCCGACGAGGATGGCGATGCCACCGAGCAATTCGACAGCGGTGACGATGATTGCCGTGACCATCGGGAGCGGCAGGCCCATGCTGCCGAAATAGCCGGCGGTGCCGCCGAGTGCTGTGAGCTTGCCGTAGCCGGCCATGATGAAAAGGATCGACAAAAGGATACGTGCGACGAGGAGGACTGCGTTCTGCTGCATTGGAAGAGACTCCGGTTTGGGTTCGTTGTTGACGACAGATTTATCAGCAATTCCAAATTCATCCAGCCCACGGACACGAAACAGATCGTTCACAATAAGTATACGACCCGTAGAGATCGTCAACTATGCAACCCGATACCAGCAAATATGCCAAACGATCGCCAACACATGGCCGGCATTGCGGATTCCATGGTGTTTTCTGTTGCAACGCTTTGAAGACTGCGAGAAGAATTTCAAAGGGGTAGCAATGAACTTGCGGACGGGGAAGCAGTATGAGCGAAATCAACAAAAGTCCTGCCTTCTGGCGTTCCTTTCCGATTTTCGAGGAATTCGACAAGGAGACGATTTCCGCAATCGCAGGACTTGCGACCTACCGCAAATGGACACCCGGAACGGTGATTTTCCAGCGCGGCGATGAAGGCAACTACATGATTGCCGTCCTGTCCGGCCGCATCAAGCTGTCGCTGATCACACCGCAGGGGCGCGAACTGCTGCTTAGACACATTGAGGCCGGAGCGCTTTTCGGGGAAATGGCCATTCTCGATGACCAACCCCGCTCGGCCGATGCGACCGCGATTACCGTCACCGAGGGCTATGTCATCGGCAAGAAGGCCTTCCTCGACTTCATCACCCACACGCCGAACGCCGCCGAATCGATCATACGCTATCTCTGCTCGCAGCTGCGCGATACGACGGACCGGCTGGAAACGATCGCGCTCTACGATCTGCACGCCCGCGTGGCGCGCTTTTTCCTGGCCACACTGAAGCAGATTCATGGCGCGGAACTGCCCGAAAGCGCCAATCTGCGGCTGACGCTCAGCCAATCGGATATTGCCGGCATCCTCGGCGCCAGCCGCCCCAAGGTGAACCGCGCCATTCTGGCCCTGGAGGAATGTTCGGCGATCAAACGGGCCGACGGCGTCATCACCTGCCATATCGGCCGCCTGCAGAAGATCGCGGAACCGCAAGAGGAATAACGCCTTGAAAAGTTTCCGCCTGCCCCGGATCCGGCCGCTTCTTGCTGGAGCAGCTGCGAGCCTTCTGAGCGCATTGCTGCTGTTCTTCTACGGTGGACCGGCGCTTGAAACGCAGCGGGAACAGTTTTTCGACGCCCTCACCCAATGGGTTCCGGCACCGCAATCCGATCAGATCGTCGTAGTCGATATCGATCGCAAATCGATGCAGCAGTCGCCGGACAAAATCTGGGGCCGGACAGAGACGGCCGATCTCCTATCCAGACTGGCAAAGGCCGGCGCCAAGGCCGTTGCCGTCGATTTCATCTTCAGCACGGCGTGTGATCCGGCGGAACCATCCAATATTGCATTGGCGCAGGCGATTTCCAGCGTGCCGGTCATTCTAGGCTTCCTGATCGCCGATGGCGGACCTGAACATCCAGGCCCCGTGCCGCCGGTGGCTGTCAGGAAACCGGTCACCATTCCCGATCTCTGGTTCATAGACGGGGCAGAAGCATCCTGCAGCTTTCTGCAGACGGCCTCACACTCGGCGGCGGCGGCGTTTCTGGTCGGCGACGAGGATGCCCGCATCCGCCGTGTCCAGGCCTTCTCGATCCTCGGCAACGACGCCTATCCGGCGATGGGGCTTGAAGCCGCCCGCCTGGCTGAAGGCGGACACACGCCGATCCTCGGCGGCCAACCCGCGTGGCTGAAGTTTCAGAGCCAGCTGATCGAACTGGATGAGGACGGCAGCCTGCGTTTTGCCGCCAGCCCCATTGCAGCCATCGAGGCGCGCACGGTGTCGGCCGGCGATGTGTTGAGTGGCGGCGTCGCGGACGGGCGTTTCAAGGACAAGACGGTGTTGATCGGCAGCAGCCTGCCCAATCTCGGCGGGTTGCGCTCCACCGCCTCCATGCCGCTCGAACCATCGGTGCAAATCCATGCCGACATCGCCAATGCCGTGCTGACCGGCTTCATTCCGGAAAGGCAGGCAAAGCTTCCCATGTTCGAGGCGGCGCTCTCCCTGATCGGCGGGCTGTTGGTGGCATTTGTCGCCACGCGTCTGCGGCCGGTCACCTCGTTTGCCCTCGGCCTCTTGGCAGTCTCCGCGACAATCGGCGCATCGGCGGTCATCTATGCCGGTTCCGCCTTGCTGGTCGATGCCGTCGGCATCAGCCTTGCTCTGATCTTCGTGCTTGTTGTCACCAGCACGCTGCAATTTGCCCGCGTCAAACGGGCGGAATCCGCTGCACGCAGCAAATTCTCGCAATATCTGCCGCAATCGGTCGTCGCCCGCTATATCGACAACCCGGATGACGACCGTGTGGCAGGCGAGGAACGTCCCGTGACGGCGCTGTTTACCGATATCGAGGGCTTTTCCACACTATCCCARAAGCTTTCGCCGCGCGATCTCGTCACCCTGCTCGACATCTATTATGCCGAGGTCAACGGCCTCGTTGCGCAGTATGGCGGCATGGTCGACAAGGTGGTCGGCGATGCCGTGCACGCCTTCTTCAATGCGCCTGAGGATCTGGACGATCACGTCAACAAGGCGATCGACTGCGCCGAGGCGATACGGGCGCTGACGGAGGAAATGCGCCGCCGGCCGGGCTTCCTCGAACATCAGTTCGGCCGCACCCGGATCGGCATCGAGACCGGCATTGCCGTCCTGGGCGAGGTCGGCGCCGGCGGCAAGCTGGATTACACCGCGCACGGCGATTGCATCAATCTTGCGGCCCGGCTCCAAGAAGCCAACAAGTTCCTCGGCACCGCCATCTGCATCGGCCCGCAAGCCGCCGTCGAGAGCGGCCGCACGCTGCGCTCGGTCGGGATGCACGAGATTCGCGGCTTTGGCGAAATGGAACTGTTCACCAGCGAAGCCTGAGAACGGTCAGCGCTTCAGGCCGACGCTGGCATAGGCTTCGACGATCCGGGCTTCTTTCCATTTGACCGTTTTGTTCGGCGCCTCTCCGGGCTTGGCGATCTCGATGCCTTCACCCGCACCGACCAGCCGCTGGACGCCGCCGGCATCGACCGACACCTGGCCATGCTCGACGAAAACGGCAAAGACGCCGCGATTGGGCCCTGCGAAGAACTTCGTGCCCCGCACGCCGATCATGCCGAACGTGGTGCGAAGCGCCAGATCGATCTTTGGCAGGCCTTCCGGCCGGTCGAACACCATCTGCCCCAGACCGAGCTCCATCGTACCGCCCTGGCCGGCAATGAAACTGTCGAGCAGAAGCTCCGTCTTGCTGCCGAGCAGGATGCGTGTGTCGCCGCCAAGCGCCAGGTCTGCAAAACTATCGCTGCCGGTTGCGACAAGATCATGGTCCATGATCTGCCCGCCCGCCGCCAGCACCTCCTGCTTTTCCGCCCGCTTGAGATTGACCTTGCCGCGCACGTCCGATGCCTTGCCGATCACCGTGCTTGCCTGCGTCGGTATGGCGGCAAGACCGCCCGCGGCCAGCGCGCAGCCGGCGATGAACACCCGTCGTCCGATAAGGCCTTGCCGCAGCAGTTGAAGGTCTGGCGTCATTGTCCTTGCTCCTTGTTCAAACGTCGGGTTTCCGGCGATCGATCCGCGTCCACGGGGCGGGAAGTCCCAGACTGTTTCGGATTCCGCTCTTGCCCGGCCTGTTCCCCATCCTCCTGCCCGGCGGTCCCACATGCTGTTTCCCAAGGAACAGCCGCAGACCGGGCTGCCCCCTAGGGTGACACAAACACCAAGGAGAACGCCATGAAAAACGGACCTAGCAAGCGCATTTCAGCCATCAATGCCCTCCTCCTCACCGCGGTCAGCCTGCTTTCGATCGCAGCAATCGCCATTCCCTCCGCCCGGGCCGCCTCGGCATTGCTGCCGGCAGACCAGTGTGACGCGGAAGCCGGCAGCGAACACGACCTGCAACGCAACCTGGCCTTTCGTCCCGTGGCGACAGAAGACATCCGCATCGGCATTGCCCTTTCGGCTTGCCGCGAGGCCTACAACCAGGGCAGCGGCCCGCGACAAACCTTTGAACTCGCCCGTGTGCTCCATGCCGCCGGCCAGCGGGGCCAGGCCATGGCGATGCTGGAAAAGGCGGCCGAAGGCAACCATGCGATCGCGATGGTGAACTATGCCATGATGCTGGGCGAACGCGGCGACCATGCGACGGAATTCGCGCTTTATCAGAAGGCCGCCGCCACCGGAAATATCATCGCCGCCTACAATCTCGGCGTTGCCTATCGCGACGGCATCGGCACATCGTCCAATGGTAAGCTTGCCGCGCAATGGTTCGAGCGGGCGTCGGTCGCCAGAGACAATCTGGGTGCCTTCAACCTCGCCGTCATGCTGGACGAAGGCACGCAGATTGCGGAGGACAATCGCAAGGCCGCACAGTTCTACAGGCTGGCGGCCGATCGCGGCAATGTCGATGCGATGGTCAATCTCGGCCTGATGCTGGAAAGCGGCGAAGGCATAACTGCAGACACCGCTGCGGCCAGCGAAATGTTTGCGAAGGCGGCGGCAAAGGGCGATGTTTTTGCACAAGGCAAGATCGTCCCCGAGATCGATACCGCGACCACGGCCGGCATCGATCCAGGCGAGCAGGCAAACCTCGTCCTTGCTAAGACCATCCGCCTGAAGTGAGAAAAGCTCTCCCCGGAAACTGCAAGCGGACACCGCATATCCGCCTCGAATGCCATATCGGCCTTGAAGTTTAGATATCCGCCGACGTTATCGCGCCGGCGGATTTTTCGTGCCAGCAGCCCACTACCCCGGCCCTGGCCAATCGACCCACCGGTTCAGGACCGGCTTGAACGCACGCCTTGACCGAATCCTCCCAATTATGTTGCTTGACGGCCGCGCCGGGTACCGACACGGTGATGGCGTTAATTAGCAAATTCTTTTTTAAGCGGATTGCCGGTAATGACGAAACTTATTGTGTTTACGGACCTGCACATGGTCCCTGAGGGCCAGTCGATCATCGGGCTCGATCCTTTCCAGCGGCTTGCTGCCGGCATCGACCATGTCAACCGCTACCATGCCGATGCGGACCGGGTGATCATCATGGGCGATCTCACCCACCGCGCCGACCGGCCCTCCTACGAGCGGCTGAAAACCCTGATGGACCGGCTGATCCCGCCGCTTGCCATCACCGTCGGCAACCATGACAACCGCGAAACGTTCCTTGGCGTCTTTCCGGATGCGGCCCGCGACGAAGATGGCTTCGTCCAGCAGGTCATCGACTTTCCGGACTGCCGCGCCGTGATCCTCGATACGCTGTTTGCTCCCCCATACGACTATCCGCGCAGCCATGCCGGCTTTCTCTGCACCAGGCGTCTCGCCTGGCTGGACCGGCAACTGGAAACAGCCGGCGACCTGCCGGTGCTGCTGTTCATGCACCACCCGCCGCATGCGACGGGCTTTACCGGCATGGACCTGATGCGGCTGATCAACGAGGTGGATTTCTACGACGTGGCGAAGCGCCGGGGCAATGTCCTGCATATCTTTGCCGGCCATGTGCACCGGACGATTTCCGGCTCCAGCCGCGGCATCCCCTTCTCCGTCTTCAAGAGCCCGGTGCATCAGCAGCCCATGCCCTTCGAAGCACCCGACGCCTCGCTCTGCGTCGATGAACCAGCCGCCTACGGTATCGCCGTCATGACGGACACAGGCATTCTGGTGCATACGGAGGACTACGAGATCGCAGTCCGGGAAGCGGCCGTGGCGTGATGGTCAAGCCCCTCCCCCCTGTGGGCAGGGTTACATCATGGAAGGCCACAGCCTTCCGCCCCGCGACCATTCCATGCTAGGCTACGTGCCATGACCCTTGCCGTCCCCACCGAAGACTTCGACTGCCAGAGCTGCGGCGCGTGTTGCAGCTATTCAGAGGATTGGCCGCGTTTTTCGCTGGAAACCGACGAGGAGCTGGATCGCATCCCCGCTGAGTATGTCTCGGCCGATCTCGGCGGCATGCGGTGCGAGGATAATCGCTGTTCGGCGCTCGACGGCAAGCTCGGCGTCCATGTCGGCTGCAGGATCTATGCGGTGCGCCCGATTGTCTGCCGCACCTGCATGCCGGGCGACGACGAGTGTCTGATGGCCCGCCACAAGCTGTCGCAGAAAGTCCTCCTCTGACGCCGGATGATCCGGCACGATTTCGCGACAGCCGCACATAGTACGGTCTACACCTAATTATTTGGTGAAATATCCTGATTATTGTTTATTTTCCCGGATAGCTATCCGGAGACCTCTACCTTATTTTGCGCCCATGAATTCCGGGCCACGCCGCGTGTGCCTGACAGCTTCGAAAAGGGACGATTTCGATGAGCCAGCCGCAGCCACACAAGACCTCCGAAACCGCGCCCTTTGCCGACTTTGCCCCGCCGATCGCAGAGCAGACGATGCTGCGCCAGGCAATCACCGCCGCCTACCGCCGCCCGGAAACCGAATGCCTGCCGCCGCTGGTCGCCGCTGCCACTTTGCCCGACGATATCCGCGCCCGCGCCAAAACCACGGCCCGCAAGCTGATCTCGGCGCTGCGCGCCAAGCACAAGGGCTCCGGCGTCGAGGGTCTGGTGCATGAATATTCGCTGTCGAGCCAGGAAGGCGTGGCGCTGATGTGCCTTGCCGAAGCGCTGTTGCGCATTCCCGATACGGCGACCCGCGACGCGCTGATCCGCGACAAGATCGCCGACGGCGACTGGCGCTCGCATATCGGCGGCGGACGTTCCCTGTTCGTCAATGCTGCCACCTGGGGCCTCGTCGTCACCGGCAAGCTGACCTCCACCGTCAACGACCGCAGCCTGTCGGCAGCGCTGACCCGCCTGATCGCGCGGGCCGGCGAACCGGTGATCCGCCGGGGCGTCGATATGGCGATGCGAATGATGGGCGAGCAGTTCGTCACCGGCGAAACCATCGACGAGGCGCTGAAGCGCGCGCGGCCGCTGGAAGCCAAGGGTTTCCGCTATTCCTACGATATGCTGGGCGAAGCGGCGACGACCGCCGCCGATGCCAAGCGCTATTATGCCGATTACGAAAACGCCATTCATGCCATCGGCAAGGCATCGGCCGGCCGTGGCATCTATGAAGGCCCCGGCATCTCGATCAAGCTGTCGGCGCTGCATCCGCGCTACGTCCGTGCGCAGTCGGCCCGCGTCATGGGCGAACTTTTGCCGAAGGTGAAGGCGCTGGCGCTGATCGCCAAGAGCTACGATATCGGCCTCAACATCGATGCCGAGGAAGCCGACCGTTTGGAGCTTTCGCTCGACCTGCTCGAAGCGCTGCGCCTCGATCCGGCTCTCTCCGGCTGGAACGGCATGGGCTTCGTCGTCCAGGCCTACGGCAAGCGCTGCCCGTTCGTTCTCGATTTCATCATCGACCTCGCCCGCCGCGCCAAGCACCGGATGATGGTGCGCCTCGTCAAGGGCGCCTATTGGGATGCCGAGATCAAGCGCGCCCAGATCGATGGGCTCGACGGTTTCCCGGTCTATACCCGCAAGATCTACACCGACATTTCCTATATCGCCTGCGCCCGCAAGCTGCTGGACGCCACCGACGTGATCTTCCCGCAGTTCGCCACCCACAATGCCCAGTCATTGGCAACGATCTATGAAATGGCCGGTCCCGATTTCAAGGTCGGCAAATACGAGTTCCAGTGCCTGCACGGCATGGGCGAACCGCTTTACGACGAGGTCGTCGGCAAGGCCAATCTCGACCGCCCGGCCCGCATCTATGCGCCGGTCGGCACGCATGAGACGCTGCTTGCCTATCTCGTTCGCCGCCTGCTTGAAAACGGCGCCAATTCGTCCTTCGTCAACCGCATCGCCGATCCGGCCGTCTCCATCGACGAGCTGATCGCCGATCCTGTCGATACGGTCCGCGCCATGCCGGTGATGGGCGCTCAACATGAGCAGATCAAGCTGCCGGTCGATCTCTATGCCGGACGCAGCAATTCCGCCGGTCTCGATCTCTCCAACGAAGCCTCTCTGTCGATGCTGTCGGAGGCGCTGAAGGCCAGCGCTGCGATCGACTGGACGGCCGCCCCGCATCTCTGCGCTGAGACGCTGCGTGGCGAAAGCCGCCCGGTTCTCAATCCCGGCGATCACCGCGATGTCGTCGGCTCCGTTATCGAAACCGCCGCGGACGACGCCCGCCGGGCGGTCGAAATCGCCCTTGCCGAAGGCGCCAAGTGGAGCGCCGTGTCGCCCGCCGAGCGCGCCCAATGCCTGGTGCGCGCCGCCGACCTGATGCAGGCCCGGATGCCGACGCTGCTTGGCCTGATTGTCCGCGAAGCCGGAAAATCGCTGCCGAACGCGATTGCGGAAGTCCGCGAAGCCATCGACTTCCTGCGCTACTACGCCGAGCAGGCGACCCGCACACTCGGCCCCGCCCACCATGCGCTCGGCCCCATCGTCTGCATCAGCCCGTGGAACTTCCCGCTCGCCATTTTCTCCGGTCAGATCGCCGCGGCCCTGGTCGCCGGCAATCCGGTCCTGGCCAAGCCTGCCGAAGAAACCCCGCTGATCGCCGCGGAAGGCGTGCGCATCCTGCATGAGGCCGGTATTCCCGCCGAGGCGCTGCAACTGCTGCCGGGCGACGGCCGTGTCGGGGCCGCCCTTGTCGGAGCCCCGAACATCGCCGGTGTGATGTTCACCGGCTCGACCGAGGTTGCCCGGCTGATCCAGGCGCAACTTGCCGACCGCCTGTCCGCCTCCGGCCACCCGATCCCGCTGATTGCCGAAACCGGCGGCCAGAACGCGATGATCGTCGATAGCTCAGCCCTTGCCGAACAGGTTGTCGGTGACGTCATCGCCTCTGCCTTCGACAGTGCCGGCCAGCGCTGCTCGGCGCTGCGCGTGCTTTGCCTGCAGGACGACGTTGCCGATCGCGTCTTGACCATGCTGAAGGGCGCGTTGCATGAACTGGATATCGGCCGTACCGACCGCCTTGCCGTCGATGTTGGCCCTGTGATTACGGCGGAAGCCAAGGGCATCATCGAAAAGCATGTCGAAACGATGCGCGGCATCGGTGCCAAGGTGGAGCAGATCGCGCTGTCGCCAGCCACCGCGCAAGGCACCTTCGTGCCGCCGACGATCATCGAGCTGAAGCAGCTCTCCGACCTGAAGCGCGAAGTTTTCGGCCCGGTGCTGCACGTGCTGCGCTACGAGCGCGACGATCTCGACCGGCTGATCGACGACATCAACGCCACCGGCTATGGCTTGACCTTCGGCCTGCACACTCGCCTTGACGAGACCATTGCCCATGTCACCTCGCGGGTGAAAGCCGGCAATCTCTACGTCAACCGCAACATCATCGGCGCGGTCGTCGGCGTCCAGCCGTTTGGCGGACGTGGATTGTCCGGCACGGGCCCGAAGGCGGGCGGCCCGCTCTATCTCGGCCGGCTCGTCACCACGCCGCCGGTTCCACCGCAGCACAGCTCGGTCCATACCGATCCGGTCCTGCTGGATTTTGCCAAGTGGCTGGACAGCAAGGGCCTGAGAACCCAGGCGCAGGACGCCCGCGAAACCGGCAGCCAGTCGGCGCTCGGCCTCACCACCGAGCTTGCCGGCCCGGTTGGCGAGCGCAACCTTTATGCGCTGCATCCGCGTGGCCGTATCCTGCTGGTGCCGCAGACTGCCGATGGTCTCTACCGCCAGCTTGCCGCGGCCTTCGCCACCGGTAACGCAGCCGTGGTCGATACGGCATCCGGCCTCAAGGAAGCACTGGCATCGCTGCCCGCCACGGTCGCCGCCCGCGTTTCCTTCACCACCGACTGGAGGATGGACGTGCCCTTTGCCGGTGCACTGATTGAAGGCGAGGCGGACCGTATCCGCACCGTCAACAAGCAGATCGCCGCCCTCCCCGGCCCGCTGGTTCTGGTACAGGCAGTATCGACGGCAGAGCTTGCCAAGAACCCCGATGCCTATTGCCTCAACTGGCTGCTCGAAGAAGTCTCCACCAGCGTCAACACCGCCGCCGCCGGCGGTAATGCGAGCCTGATGTCCATCGGGTAGGACGCCCTGGGTGGGCGTTGGGATTTCCAAGGCACACTCCATCCCCCGCCATCCCCGCCCCTGTGGCGGGGATCCAGCCACCGCGCGTCTGCGCGGCGAGAGAACCATGTTCCACGCCKAAAGCAAGAGTCTTCAGCGCCGCGGMCGCGGCGCTGCTGGATCCCCGCCACAAGGGCGAGGATGACGGAGGTTGGGAGCCATCCCACCGGAAACGACTCTCTTGGCATCGCGCCACCCGATGCGCTATCACCGCGCAAACGGGCCAGCCAATGTTCACGCTTCAACGCACAGAAACCCACACGCAGGAAATCAAGAAAAGCCGGTTTCTCGCGGTCTGCGGCCCCGTATCCAGCGAGCAGGCGGCCAGGGACTTCATTGCCGAGCATTCCGACCTGACCGCCAGCCACAACTGCTGGGCCTTCCGCATCGGCCAGACCTACCGCTTCAACGACGATGGCGAACCGAGCGGCACCGCCGGAAAACCGATCCTGCAGGCGATCGACGGCCAGGCGCTGGATCATATCGCCGTTGTCGTCATCCGCTGGTTCGGCGGCACGCTGCTGGGCAGCGGTGGCCTGATCCGCGCCTATGGCGGCACGGCTGCCATCTGCCTGCGCGCAGCGGAAAAGGTAGAGGTCATCGAGACGATCGAGGCAGCGGTCGACTGCGAATTTTCCGACCTGGCATTGATCAAGGCCCGGCTCGCCGGGCTGGGCGTGGTCATCGCTACGGAAACTTTCACGGACACCGGCGCCAGCCTCGTCTTGCAAATCCCTAAGGACGCAGTTCAGACCGCCGCCGCCATGATCCTTGATCTGAGCCGCGGCCGGACAGCCCTCGCCTTGGATGATTAACAGCCACAGCACACGACACGACGTATTTCTGGGCCGGGTTGCCCCTCACCCTCGCCCCGCGCGCGGAGAGAGGGGATGACGGAGATGGCCGCTTGTTCCGTAAGGGCGGATGAGGCCATTGCCGCGGACTGTGACTGACGGCAGGTCGACGCGCTATAACGCCTTGAAAACAAGAATGATTTTTCATTTTATCCGGCCCTCTTGAAAGATTGGATGCTGGCCAGCCTGTCATATTCGGAATAGAAACAGCGGGTAGACAGAGTTTTCCCGCTCAGATGGAGCGGGATTGGAGGAGCGGCACGCTCCATCCGGCGAGGAAACAAACATGAAAAACAGAACTTTGGGGCGCACCGGCGCCACCATTTCCGAAATCGGCTTCGGCGCCTGGCAGATCGGCGGCTCCTGGGGTGACATTTCCGAGGATGACGGCAAGCGCGCGCTGAACGCAGCGCTCGATGCCGGCGTGACCTTCATCGACACAGCCGATGTCTATGGCGATGGCCGCTCGGAAAAGATCATCGCCGCGGTGCTGAAAGAGCGCGGCGGTGAAAAACCGTTCGTTGCCACCAAGGCCGGCCGGCGGCTCAACCCGCATGTCGCCGATGGCTATACCGCCGCCAATATCGAGGCCTTCATCGATCGCAGCCTTGCCAATCTCGGCGTCGAGACGCTCGACCTCGTGCAGCTCCACTGCCCGCCGACCGAGGTGTTCTACCGGCCGGAGATGTTCGGCGCGCTGGACGATCTCGCCGTCAAGGGCAAGATCCGCAATTATGGCGTCTCGGTCTCGAATGTCGAGGAAGCGCTGAAGGCGATCGAATATCCCGGCGTCGCGACGATCCAAATCATCTACAACATCTTCCGCCAGCGCCCGCACGACCTGTTCTTCGAGCAGGCGCAAAAGAAGAATGTCGGCATCATCGTGCGCGTGCCGCTGGCTTCGGGCCTCCTGTCCGGCAAGATCACCGCTGACACAAAGTTTGCCGATGACGACCATCGCAAGTTCAATCGCCACGGCGAATTCTTCGATGTCGGCGAGACCTTTGCCGGCGTACCGCTGGATGTTGCGCTGGAGGCCGTCGAGCAGGTGCGCCCGCTGGTGCCGCAGGGCGCGTCGATGGCGCAGTTCGCGCTCGCCTGGATCCTTCAGAGCCCGGCGGTGTCCGTCGTCATCCCCGGGGCCCGTAACGAGGCGCAGGCCAAGGCAAATGCCGCCGCCAGCGGCCTTGCCTCAATTCCTGCGGAAACACTGGCCGAGCTTGCCGATGTCTATGAGCGTTTGATCAAGGCCCACGTTCACCAGAAATGGTAGGATGACGAAGCCGCGCCTGTTGCAGGCGCGGCTAAACCCGCAAGGTTTGGAGGTGCAGCACATGAGCGACCCCTACCACCTTTCCCGCTTCGTCGAGGCGCAGGAATCGGTCTATGAGACCGCCCTTCGCGAGTTGGAACATGGCCGCAAGCAGAGCCACTGGATGTGGTTCATCTTCCCGCAGCTCGCCGGTCTCGGCCATTCGCCGACCGCGCTCCTGTTTGGCATTTCCGGATTGGACGAGGCCCACGCCTATCTCGCCCATCCGCTGCTTGGGAGCCGTCTCGTCCAATGTACCCGCACGATCAATGCCGTGCGCAATCGCACCGCCCATCAGATCTTCGGCTCGCCCGACGATCTGAAACTGCGCTCGTCGATGACGCTGTTTCGAGAGACTGCGAACGATCCCGAGCCGTTCCGCACGGCGATCGAGCGTTATTTTAGCGGGGAGGCCGACGCCCGGACGCTGGAAATCCTGGCGAAACGCTGAAACCTGCAAGCCTTTCGGTCAGCCGCGCGAGACGATGAAGGGTGCGGCGAACTAGCGCGAGAACACTTTCGATTGTGTATGGATGATCGCGCCCGAGAGACTGATCGGCTTTTTCCAGCTATAGCAGCGTTACCGAGGCGCTCAGTCGTCGGGCAGCAACGCAGAAACCCGCCGGAGATTCGCATGACTTTTGACCCCATCAAGGCGCTCACCAATTATGCAGATGCGGAATGCTCGGTGCAGTTCTGGGTTGCCGGCACGCCGGCATCGGTCTTTCCGTCGCTGGAAGAGGCTTTGATCTTTGCCCGCGACAACGGTGCCGGCTGGAAGGACGTCGAGATCACCGTGCATCTCGAGCACGAAGACATTGTCTATGCCACAGGCAAAACCCGCACGCTGATCGAAGCATTGCGGCAGAAAAGATGATCTCGATTGATCGGGTGCTGGCGTAGCGACAAGCTGCGGCGGCGTTTCGCCCAGGGGCGAAAACCATCTTGTCTTACTGATAAGTCATTGAAAGAAATGGCGCACCCGGAACGATTCGAACGTCCGACCCTCAGATTCGTAGTCTGATGCTCTATCCAGCTGAGCTACGGGTGCTTCTCGCTGCGGCGTCAACCGCTTGCGTGGCGATCCTCTAAAACGTCCAACCGGGGAATGCAAGCGAATTTGCGCAGAAATTTTCTTTTTTGATGAAACTGCCCACGTATATCCTTGAAACTGTGGATGGATTTCAGCCGCAAAGCCTTTCCACAGCGCCGTTTCACCCGCCTTGGCGCGGATTTAAAAAATATGCTGTCAGTGCCTGGCCTTCGAGCGGAAGGCGTCGAGAGGCACGGGGCGGTCGGGCAGTTCGATTCGAAACAACGTGCCCGGCGTCGACTTTTCCACCAGCGCGATCGTGCCGCCATGGGCGAGCACCAGCTCGCGGGCGATGGCAAGACCCAGACCGGTCCCGCCCGAGCGGGCGGAGCCCCTGAAGGCGGCAAACAGGTTTTCTCGCGCCTTGGGCGGCATGCCGGGGCCCGTATCATCGACGGAGATACTGACGACGCTGCCGGTGCGCATTGCCGAAACGCTGATCATGCGGGGAGCGCCGCTGTCGGAAGTGTCGTTCATCAGCGCCTGGACGGCATTGCGGCAGATATTGTGAACGACGCGGAACAGCTGTTCGCTGTCGGCATCGACCTGCAGGTCCTCGGGGATCTGGATGCTGAATTCGATACCGGCATTCGGGTCGATCGCCAGCATTTCGCCGACATCGCTGACCAGCGGCCGCAGCCTGACGAAGCGGCGATGCGGCTCCGGCTCGGTCGTTCGGCCATAGGAGAGCACTTCGGTCGTATAACCGACGGCGCGGTCGATGGTGCGCAGCAGCGTCGGCGCGAAACGTTTGACGATCGGATCGTCGACATCGGCAAGGCGGTCCGAAATCAGCTGCGCCGACGCCAGGATGTTGCGCATGTCGTGGTTGATCTTCGATACGGCGAGACCGAGATCGGCAAGGTTCTTCTGCTGCTTCAGCGTTTTTTGCAGCTGCTGTTGCATCGCCGACAGGTGCTGCCCTGCGATCGACAGTTCGTCGCGCCCCGCCGCCGGCTCCAGAACACGGGCGGGATTGGAGGGTTCGACGGAGAATTCCTGCATGTTCGTGGTCATGCGGCGGATCGGCACGATCATCAGCCGGTTGATGGCAAGGAAGATCAGGGTCGCGGTAAACAGCGAAATGACCAGCGACAGGAAGAACACATTGCGCGAATAGATCAGCATCGCCTTGCGCAGGCTGGCATCCTCCATCACCACTTCGATGATCGCATCGCTGTCGCCGATCGGACCGTAGATCCGGACAACCTTGCTGCCGCCGAACAAAAGCGTGTCAAAGGCATCGCCGATGGCGGCGATCGGCGTCATGGCCGCAATGTCGTACTGCGCATCGACGTCCGGCGGCATGTCCACCGCCGCGATCAGCCGTGATTCGTTCTTGCGCCTGAGAACGATGGCCTTGGTCCCGGTCGCCATCAGGGTTTCTTCCTGTAGCGGCCGCGACAGCTGCACGTCCTGCAGACCATCGACCACCACGCCGGCCGCCGCGGCGGTATTGAGCCTGTCTTCCAGCCAGCGGATGCGCATATTGGCGACGGACGGCACGAAGATCAGCACTTCGGCCAGCATGACGAAGACAACGGTCAGAAACAGAAGCTTGCCGGACAGGCCACGAAAAAACCCGGCGCGGGCCGGCTGCCGTTGAGGGGCCGTGGTTTCAGTTGGTTCTGCCGTCATGCCGTAGAATTCCATCGTCTCAGCCGCAGCGTCTGCGCAGACGGATGGTCGCCCGGACGAACGGCATGCGTGTCAGGGGTATATAATAGGCGATGACGGCACGTTTTCCAATCTCCGTCATGACCGGATAGGGTCGCCGTGATCGGCATGAAAAATCCCGCAGCGATACGGGATCGCTGCGGGATTGCTGTTCAAGTCTCGTTCGGTCTAACGGATCAGAATTCTTCCCAATTGTCCTTCGACACGGCAGCGCTGGCCGATCCACCGCCGAAGGCGCGGGCGACGGTACCCATCATCTTGCGGGCAGGCGAAGCGACCGGACGGGTATTTTCACGAACCGGAGCAGCGACAACCCGCAACGGCGCGCCGTCATCGAGCTTGAAGTGCGAGATCAGCCGCGCCAGGCTGTCGGCTTCGGCGGAAAGCTTGTGCGTGGCGGCATTGGCTTCTTCAACCATCGCGGCATTCTGCTGGGTCACCTGGTCCATCTGGTTGACGGCGGTCGAGACCTCGCCAAGACCTGTCGATTGCTCGCGGGCGGCCGTTGCGATCGAATGGATGTGATCGTTGATGTTGAGCACCCGCGTTTCGATCTGCCCGAGCACCTGACCGGTCTCCTGCACCAGCTTGACGCCGGTTGCGACTTCCGAGCCGGATTTGGCAATCAGACCCTTGATGTCCTTGGCGGCACTGGCCGCACGCTGGGCAAGCTCGCGCACTTCCTGGGCAACAACCGCAAAGCCTTTGCCCGCGTCGCCGGCCCGTGCGGCTTCGACACCGGCATTGAGCGCGAGCAGGTTTGTCTGGAAGGCGATCTCGTCGATCACATTGGTGATCTGGCCGATCTCGCTGGAGGCCTGCTCGATCCGGCCCATGGCATCGACGGCCTTGCGGACGACTTCGCCCGACTGCGCCGCACTCTGCTTGGCCTCGGTGACCATGACGGTCGCTTCCTGGGCCCTGTCGGTCGAGTTGCGAACGGCAGCGGTGATCTGCTCCAGGGCAGCGGAGGTCTCCTCGAGCGCTGCTGCCTGCTGTTCGGTACGCTTCGACAGGTCGTCGGCTGCCGAGCGCAGCTCGGACGAATTGCCGTTGATCGAGTCCGTCGTGGTGCGCACTTCACGCAGGGTGTTCTGCAGGGTGAAAAGCGTGTCGTTGACGTTCTGCTGCAACTCGGCAAAGGCGCCCTGGAAATTGCCGTGCATGTTCTGCGTCAGATCGCCGCCCGAGAGGCTTGCAATGACGCGTCGGGTCTCGTTGACGCCACTGTTGACGCCGTCCACCAGCTCGTTGAGGCTGGCTGCGAAGCGGTTGAGGTCCGCATTGCCGTAGTCCTTGCTGATCCGCTGGGTGAAATCGCCGGCGGCAGCCGCCGTGACGACGACGGCGATGCTCGACTGGAGGTCAGCGCTCTTCTCACGCAGCGCCGTTTCCTGTGCATTCAGTTCGCGCACGGCCAGGCCATTGCGCTTGAATACCTCGACGGCGGCAGCCATTTCGCCGATCTCGTCCTTGCGTCCGGCAAACGGCACATCCGCATTCAGGTCGCCATCGGCAAGCTGCTTCATCGTACCCGTCAATTGCAGGATGGGCTGGCTCAGCTGCTTGGTGCCGATATAGAACGCCGTCCCCGCGCCGATGACCAGGCCAAAGCCGGCCGTCAGGAGCACCATGAGGATCATCCGGCTTTCAATCGCGTTGACCTCGTTCTGGATGGTATCCAGAGCCGCCCGGTCCGTTTCCACGATGGCATCGATCTCGGCCTGGAAAGCCTTGCGGTTGGCGCGGTTGAGTTCGTTGTTGCCCTGCTCGTTGGCGGCCTGCGGCGAGACTTCCTGGCTGAGACGGGCGGTTTCCGTGCGGAAGGTGCGGAACTCGGCGGCGCGCTTGACGACGGCTTCGAAGGCGGGAACTTCCTCGGCAGGAACCAGCGGCGTCCATTCCGTCAACAGAACGTCGATCTTGTCGAGGTTCTTCGCCAGGCCTTCAGCAAAAGGCTTCGCCTTTTCGACAGTGGGAGCTGCGTAGATCCCGCGCGCGTCCATGACGACGGCCGTGACAAGACGGTTCAGATGCTCGCCGTTAAAGGCGCGATCCGAGGCATTGTCGAACTGGACGATCCTTGCATTGTATTGCGTGATCACGGTGAGCGCCATGCCGGTCACGGCCAGCGCGATCAGGCTCATCACGCCGACGATGAGATAGATCTTGCCTCGAATTTTCATTTTAGGTGTCTCCCCTGGGACCGGCAACAGGCCATGAAAGGCACAGCTTACGGGTTCTTGCATTGGGCTCGACACTGGGRCCACGATGGTTAACGAAGCCCCTAATGGAACTGAACAATTCTAGTGTTCTGGTCTTAGGGCTTTGTTTAAGCAATTACATTATCATGCACTAAATTTCAATCGTAAGTTGAAAATTACGATCTCCACCTCCCGGCGCATCGAGCGTTCCAAACCAGCGAAACACGCGGCAACCCCAGCTTTTCAGCCCCGGCGATTGACTTTCGCGGCTCTTTGCTCTTATAAGCCGCCCACGTCCGGACAAGTCCCCTTGCGCCTTGCGCGATGCCATGTCCGGAACGTAACGCTCCCTTGCTAAGAAGCAAACCCAAGAAGGGCCGCACACCGCGGTATTAAAATAAATGACGAAGCGTACCTATCAACCGTCCAAGCTTGTTCGCAAGCGCCGTCACGGCTTCCGTGCACGTATCGCCACCAAGGGTGGCCGCAAGGTTATCGTTGCCCGCCGGGCACGTGGCCGTAAGCGTCTGTCGGCTTAAGGCCGTCTGGCGCGTGCCGCGTCTTCGCGCACTAATCTTCGCGAAACCTGCATGCGCGGCTTCACGGCGCCGGAGCATCCTTCAAACGTCCCTGTGGACGCTGGATGCTCCTGCTCCAGGAAGGAGCGCGGGCGAATGACATCACCCAAGCCTAAATCAACTGCCGGGCGGCTGAAAAGCCGGCCGCAGTTTCTTGCCGTGCGCAAGGGAGAGCAGCGGAAGGGCCCGTTGTTTCTTCTGGAAGTTCTTGACCGTGGCGAACGTGACCGCGGCGAGCCGGAAACCGGCCCGCGTGTCGGCTTCACCGTCACCAAGAAGCATGGCAATGCCGTCGAACGCAACCGGATGCGCCGGCGCCTCAAGGAAGCCGTTCGGCTTTCCGCCGGATTTGCAATGAAGCCCGGACACGACTATGTGATTGTCGCCAGACGCGACCTTTTGAACGCGCCCTTCGAGCGGATCGGCAAGACCCTCTGCGAGCGGATCGAAAGCAAGCAAAAATATTCACGGCCCCCGGCCGGCTCCAGGAAAGAATGATGGAAAAAAACCGCAACTACTTCGTGGCGATCGGGCTGTCAGTGCTCATCCTGATTGCCTGGCAATTTCTCTATGTGAACCCGAAGATGGAGAAAGAACGGATTGCGGCGGAAGCCCAGCAGAAGATCACCCAGCAGAACCAGCCGGCAGCAACGCCCGCTGTTTCCGGACAGGCACAGCCGGCCCAGGGCGCAGTCCCCGGCGCTGTTGAAACCCGTGACCAGGCGATCGCCAAATCGGCCCGTGTTTCCATCGACACGGCAGCGCTGAGCGGCTCGATCAACCTGACCGGCGCGCGCTTCGACGACCTGAAGCTGAAGGAATACCACGAGACCGTCGATGACAAGAGCCCGCTGATCACCCTGTTCAGCCCCTCGGACACGCCGGAAGGCTACTTTGCCGAAGTCGGCTATATCGGCGACGCGGCAACCGGTACCGTTCCGGGCCCGGCCACCGTATGGACGGTCAAGAGCGGCGACAAGCTGACGACTGCAACTCCCGTTGTTTTGACCTTTACCAACGAGAAGGGCGTGGTTTTCACCCGCACGATCTCGGTCGATGAACATTTCATGTTCCAGATCGCCGACACGATCAACAATGGCAGTGGGGCTCCGGTATCGCTCTCCACCTACGGCCGCGTCACCCGCTTCAACAAGCCGACAACCCCGAGCGTCTACGTTCTGCACGAAGGCTTCATCGGCGTGATCGGCGAACACGGCCTGAACGAAATTGCCTACGGCAAGGTTGAAAACGACGTTCCGGTCAAGCACGAAAAGGCAACGACCGGCTGGCTCGGCATCACCGACAAGTACTGGGCCGCAGCGATCGTTCCGCCGCAGACCCTCGCCTACGAATCCAAGTACGAGCACTTTACCGACGGCCGTCCGCGCTTCCAGGCCGACTACAAGCAGGATGCCGTAACGGTTGCGCCCGGCCAGTCCACGGACCTGAAGACCCTGGTTTTTGCCGGCGCCAAGCAGGTGCCGCTGGTTGGTGGCTACGAAAAGACCTATTCGATCCCGCAGTTCGACCTGTTGATCGACTGGGGCTGGTTCTACTTCATCACCAAGCCGATGTTCAAACTGATGGACTTCTTCTTCCGTTATTTTGGCAACTTCGGCGTTGCGATCCTTCTGACCACCATCGTCGTCAAGGCCCTGTTCCTGCCTCTCGCCAGCAAGCAGTACGCTTCGATGGCGAATATGAAGAAGGTTCAGCCAAAGATGGAGGAACTGAAGAAGAAGCACGGCGACGACCGCATGGCGCTGCAGCAGGCTATGATGCAGCTCTACAAGGACGAAAAGATCAACCCGATCGCCGGCTGCTGGCCGATCCTGTTCCAGATTCCGGTGTTCTTCGCACTCTACAAGGTGATCTACGTCACCATCGAAATGCGCCATGCGCCGTTCTTCGGCTGGATTCAGGACCTGTCGGCGCCGGATCCGACCTCGCTGTTCAACCTGTTCGGCCTGCTCCCCTACGCCGTGCCACATGCGTTGATGATCGGCGTCTGGCCGCTGGTCATGGGTATCACCATGTTCCTGCAGATGCGCATGAACCCGACGCCGCCGGACCCGACCCAGGCGATGTTGTTCACCTGGATGCCGCTGGTCTTCACCTTCATGCTGTCCAGCTTCCCGGCCGGTCTGGTCATCTACTGGGCCTGGAACAACACGCTGTCGATCATCCAGCAGGCGTTCATCATGAAACGCCACGGCGCCAAGGTCGAACTGTTCGACAATCTCAAGGGATTGTTCGCAAAGAAGCCGAAACCGGCCGAATAGGCCGCAAAGCGCCCGCGCCGAGCATCGGTAGTCACCCAGTCAAAGGCCCCGGATCACATCCGGGGCCTTTGTCATTCTGGCTCAGAGTTGGGTTCAGGCGGCAGCACGCGCTGCTTGGGCCGCCGCGGCCTGGGCACGCAGCAGGCGGCGCTCTTCCTGGGTCACGCCGTCATAGCCCCAGGCATCGGCCTCAATCTCATCGACGACGACATAGGTCGCAACCGGCAGGTCTGGCCCGAGCACTTCCTTGAACATCGCCGCCACCGCAGCCACAAAGCGCGCCTTTTCCTCATGCGTATTGGTGCCGCGGGTCACCTTGACATCGAGATGGGCGGCAACCGGAACCGGTTCGCCGCCGACCGTCCAGCTTCCGGGCTCGGCCACATCGACCCGGACGGCGGTAACTTCCGGCCGCTTGCGCATGATATCCACCATGAAGCCGGTGGCCTGCTGCTGCAGCCGCTGCTTTTCGCGTGCGCCGATATGGGCGCCGGCAACCTGGATATGAACGAAGGGCATGTGCGTTTTCCTTTCCTGGAATGTGTTGACGCGTTGAGACTACTGCTGCACATTAGTTTTGAAAAATTGGAACTTCTGAACAATCAGTTTGGCAAAACAGAATGGTCTTACCCGTCAATATCGACATGGACGTGCTGCGAACCTTCGTCACCGGGATCGATCTTGGCAGCTTTGCCAAGGCCGCCGATCGCCTTGGCCGCTCCCCGTCCGCCATCAGCCTGCAACTGCGCAAGCTGGAGGAACAGGCGGGCCAGACATTGTTTCAAAAGCAGGGGCGCGGCCTGGCGCTGACGGAGGCCGGCGACATCCTGATCGGTTATGCCAGGCGCATCCTCGACCTTAACGACGAGGCGCGCAGCGCCATGACCGGACTTTCGGCCATGCAGGGCTGGGTGCGGATCGGCCTGCCGCAGGATTTTGCCGAGACCTGGTTTCCGGGCCTGCTCGGCCGCTTTGCCCGGGCGCACCCCAAGGTGCGCGTCGAAGCCCGCGTCGATCGCGGCTCGGCACTGGCGCAGGGCGTCGAGCGTGGCGACCTCGATCTGGCGGTGACATGGGGCCGGATGGGGGACACGCATGCACAGATCATCGCGACGCGGCCCGTCGTCTGGATCGGCCCGGACGGGTTTACGCTGGACACCAGCGAACCGCTGCCGCTGATCGCCTTCGATTCCCCTTGCGCGTTTCGCAGCGCCGGTCTTGAGGCGCTTGACCGTGAAGGGATCGAATGGCGGCATGCCTTTGCCAGCCCCAGCCTTGGCGGCCTGTGGGCAGCGGTGACCGCAGGTCTTGGCGTGACATTGCGCACGGCCGAAGGCGTGCCGCCGCATCTGCGGGTGCTTGATCCCGCCACATCCGGGCTGCCCGCCCCTGGCCGTATCGAGCTTGCCCTGCACCGCTCCAGCACCGAACAGAGCCCGGCCATCGCACAACTGCAGGCGCTGCTCATCGAGGCGATCACCGCCGGCTGAACCCTTTCAGGGTTAAATGGAAGCAGCACCTCAAGACGACGGCGCCACCGCTGTGCTGCAAGGTTTGCGACAGTCCTCTGTCGCGAATACCGGCGCCTGCCGGCCGGTCGGCTTTTACATTACAGTCACAGCAACCGGATTCTCGCCATGTCGCAGCCCTCCACACTGCAGCAATCCGTAACCACCGGCCAACAAACCGCGACGCAGGGCGCAGCATTGGTGCTCGGCTCGGCCATCGTCTGGAGTTTTGGAGGCACGCTGGCGCGCTTCCTGTCGATCGAGGATGGCTGGACCATCGTTTTCTGGCGCTCGTTTTTCGCAGCCCTCTTCCTGATCGGGTTCATGCTCGTGCGCGATGGCCCGCGCGGCACCGTCGCGCTGTTTCGCAATATGGGCTTGCCGGGTATCGCTGTCGGGCTGTGTTTTGCCACCGCCTCGACCTCGTTCATCCTGGCCCTCGCCTTTACCACCGTCGCCAATGTCGTTCTCATCCAGGCCGGCGTGCCGCTGATTGCGGCGCTGATCGGCTGGATCGTCTTTCGCGAACGCGTCTCGCTTTTGACCTGGCTTGCCATCGCCGCCGTCATTGGCGGCGTCGCCATCATGGTGTCGGATTCCATGAGCGGCGCGGTCTCGCCGATCGGCGATGCGCTGGCCATCCTGATCGCCTTCGTCTTCGCGCTCGCCACCGTCATTACCCGCAGGTACGCCCATGTGCGCATGACGCCGGCCGCCTGTTTCGGCACCATCGTCGCGGGTTCAGTTGCGGCGATCATGGCGTCCGGTCTCAGCGTCACGCTACCGGAACTCGGCATCCTCGTGACGTTCGGCGCGCTGAACTTCGGCCTTGGCCTGGCCTTCTTCGTCACCGGTGCCCGGCTGATCCCGTCGGCACTCGCAGCCCTGCTCGGCACCGCCGAGACGATCCTTGCGCCGCTCTGGGTCGCTCTGATCCACGGCGAGATCCCGAGCCTCAACACGATCTTCGGCGGAACGATCGTGCTCATCGCCCTCCTCTCCTATCTCGGCATCGAGATGTGGCGGCAGCGGCGCGCGGCCGCCTGAGCAAATTTGCGAAATTCGCGAGTTTTCTTGACATGGCGGCACAAAACCGTGAAGTCCTGAACAAAAGCCAAGGACAGGACCGCCATGACAGACGTTACGCCGCAGGACGACAAGCCCCTTTTCGGGCGGCCATGGGTATTCATCCGCGGCGTGCCGTCGATGAAGTTCCTGCCGCCGGAAGGCCCGCTGGAAATCGCCTTTGCCGGCCGCTCCAATGTCGGCAAGTCGTCGCTGATCAACGGGCTGGTGGGGCAAAAGGGTCTTGCCCGCACGTCGAACACGCCGGGCCGCACCCAGGAACTCAACTATTTCGTGCCGGACGGCTATTCCGGCCAGCCCGGCGACCTGCCGCCGATGGCGCTGGTCGATATGCCCGGCTACGGCTATGCGCAAGCACCGAAGGAACATGTCGACGCCTGGACCAAGCTGGTCTTCGACTATCTGCGCGGCCGCTCGACGCTGAAGCGCGTCTACGTGCTGATCGACAGCCGCCACGGCATCAAGAAGAATGACGACGACGTGCTGGACCTGCTCGACAAGGCGGCCGTGTCCTATCAGATCGTGCTGACCAAGACCGACAAGATCAAGGATCCCGCGGTTCCCCGGCTGATTTCCGAAACGCTGGAGAAGATCAAGAAGCGGCCGGCGGCCTTCCCGGAAGTGCTTGCGACGTCGTCCGAGAAAGGCATCGGCATGGAAGAGCTGCGCGACGCCATCCGCGTCGCCATTTCAACCTGATTGCCGCTGTCACACTACACTGTCATGAAATGTGCTCTATCTCCGCGCACGGGGCGGCCTTCAGGCCAACTCGATACGTCAAGCGTTCAAGGAGAAAACACATGTCCGATCTGATCGTCGTTGGTTTTGACAACACCGGCGAAGCCGACAAAGTGCTTCTGAAGCTGAATACGCTGAGGAAGGAATATCTGATCGATCTCGAGGATGCCGTCGTCGTCGTGCGCGACGAGAGCGGCAAGGTCCACCTGAAGCAAAGCATGAACCTGACCGCAATCGGCGCCACCTCGGGGCTGCTCAGCGGTTCGCTCTGGGGCGGCCTGGTCGGCCTTCTGTTCCTCAATCCGCTGGCAGGCTTTGCCATCGGCGGCGCGATCGGTGCCGGTACCGGTGCGCTTTCGGGCTCGCTCGCCGATTACGGTATCGATGACGACTTCATCAAGTCGCTGGGTGACACCATTCCCAACAATTCCTCGGCGCTCTTCATCCTGGTGCGCAAGATCCAGCCGGAAAAGGTGCTCGCCGAACTCTCCGGCCTGCGCGGCAAGGTGCTGAAAACCTCGCTTTCGCCGGATCAGGAAGCCAAGCTGCAGGCAGCGCTTTCCGGCGCCCAATCGGCCGCTCCGGCCCCGGGTACCCTGTAACGGCGATCAGGCAGCCGGCGCAGGCGAAAACGTCATTGCCATTCCGTTGATGCAATGGCGCATGCCGGTCGGCTGCGGACCGTCGTCGAAAATATGGCCGAGATGCCCGCCGCAACGGCTGCAGTGACATTCGGTGCGGGTCATGAACAGCGACGTGTCTTCACGCGTGCCCACCGCCTTCGGCAGCGCCTCCCAGAAGCTCGGCCAGCCCGTGCCGCTGTCATATTTCGCGTCCGACGAATAGACCGGCAGATCGCAGCCTGCGCAGTGGAAGATGCCCTTGCGCTTTTCGGTGTTGAGGGCGCTGGTGAACGGCCGTTCCGTGTCCTCGTGGCGCAGGATCCGGTACTGCTCGTCGGTGAGGATGGCCTTCCATTCCGCATCGGTTTTCGTCACTTCGAAAGTCTCGGCGGCGATCGCCACTGGCCCAAACCCGCGAAACGCCGCGGCAGCGGCGATGGCAACTCCGGAAAGAAGAAAGATGCGGCGGCTTGTCATGGTGTTCTCCCGTCTGCCGAATGGCCTCGGCAATTCCAGACAAGCTAATGCGGCGTTTGTCTTGCGGCAAAACAAATGCCGATCAATCTCGCGTGAGCAGCAGCTTGAATACGATGTAAAAAGGCCACCGGTGAGTGAAAACCGGTGACCTTGAGGCCGGAGAAGTCCCGGCCGGGGCCGAAAATGCGTTGACGGTGCATCCGGCACCCAAGCCACTAGGGCATGTATCCGGTCAGGACTTCGGCAGCAGAACCTTGTCGATCACATGGATGACGCCGTTCGACTGCTTGACGTCGGCGATGGTGACTGTAGCGACGCCGCCGGTTTCGTCGGTCAGAGTGATCTTGCCGCCGTCATCCCTGGCTTTGAGAATGCAACCGCCGGCCGTCTTGACGTCATGGGTGCCGCCATCGTCCTTGACCATCTTGGCAATCGCCGCGGACATGGCATCGGCCGCCACGACATGGCAGGTCAGCACCTTGGTCAGCATCTCCTTGTTTTCAGGCTTCAGCAGCGTATCGACGGTGCCGGCCGGCAAGGCTGCGAACGCTTCGTTGGTCGGGGCAAAGACCGTGAACGGGCCCTTCCCCTGCAGCGTTTCGACGAGACCGGCAGCCTTGACGGCGGCGACCAGCGTCGTGTGATCCTTGGAGTTGAGGGCGTTCTCGACGATATTCTTGTTGTCATACATCGGCGCGCCGCCGACCATCGGATTTTCGGCATGCGCAGCAAAAGCGCCTGCAGTCAGTATCGAAGCAACGGTGACCGTGCGCAGCATGGAGTTGAACATTTCTATTCCTTCCTGTTGATCTCGCGGACCCGCGAAGGCGGGCCTCTCCCAATTTTCTGAAATTCATGTTCTCTGCGCAGAGGACAAGGCAAGGAACGGCAGGGACGGGGAAAGAGTTTCAGGAAAAATACGAATTCTTCAAATATTTGATTTTTATGATTTTATGACAATCCATCGATCGAAAAAAATGCTGCGCTCTTTCGTGCGCAGCATTTTGTAAGTAAGGGCTAACGTTATCGGCGATCGATTGCCTAAGGCTGGCGTGTCTTTCCGGCCGCGACCACGGGACCGGTTACCGTTCCCGTCGGCGATCCTCCAAATGGCTCGACACTGACTGCAAGCGTCACGCCTGCACCGAACTTCGAACGCAGCTCCAGCGGAATGATGATTTCGCCCTCGCCCGTCTGCGGCAGAATGCCGAGAGACCTGGCGGGGTTATCCCCCTCGATCAGCCACAGTTCCAGCGATTTGGCCTCGGCCTGCTTTGCAGCGACGGGCGTGATTTTCAGCGCGCCGTTGCCGGCATCGTATTGCGCAAGCAGGTTGATCGTCGCGCTGGCATCGCCGGTCAGCTCGGCCACCAGCGGCTTCGTCTGGCTCGTCGGCTTCAGGATGCCGGAGGAGAATGTCACAACGGTCACCAGACCTGCAACCGATGCCAGTGTCAGCACGCGCCAGAACACCAGCGAACGCCAGAACCCGCCCGCAGCGACGGCCGGTCTTGCCTGCTCGGCAAACAGCCGGCGCTCGACGGAGGCCAGCACCTGCGGTGGTGGCGCAATCGGCTCATAGGCGTCATCGAAGGACGTGAGATTGTTCTGCCAGTGATTGACCATTGCGGCGAAAGCGCCGTCGAGCACCATGCGCGCCTCGACCTTCCGGCGGTCGTCGGCGGACAGAACACCCAGCACATATTCGCCCGCAATCACCTGGTCGCGACGGGAATCTCCGCTTTCGGGGTTCTGTGTGGTCATCGCTCCATGCACTCTCTGAGTTTCAACAGGCTGCGGCGCAGCCACGTTCGCATCGTATTCAGTGGAACGCCGAAAAGCCCGGCCAGTTCCTCGTAGCTCAACCCCTCGACATAGGCCTTGCGCACGGCATCGGCACGGTCTGCCTCGAGTTCGTTCATGCAAGTGTCGATCCGGCGGCCCTCCGCCGCATTGATGGCGGTTTTTTCCGGGTCCGGCGCAGAATCTGCCAGATCATATGCCTCGTCAATCGTGTTTGCCACTGGCTTTCGCGCCCGCAGATGATCGATCGCGTGATTACGCGCAATCGCCAAAAGCCATGACATCGGATGGGTGCCGCCGCTCACGTAGCGGTCCGCCCGCTGCCAGATTTTGATGTAGATTTCCTGCAGAGCCTCTTCCGCTTCCGCCCGGTCTTTCAGGATACGGACGCAAATGGCAAAAAGTTTCGGGCTGGTCTGCCTGTAGAGAGCGGAGAAGGCGGCGCGATCTTTCAGCGAAACCCTGCCGATCAGCGTGGAAATGTCGTCTATGGCCATCGATGTTTCCGGTCCCCAGCCCGTCAGCGGCAAACATAGGGCACAAGTTCGGGGATAAAAGGGACACGCGTCAGATAAAACCGGCTGCGGCCTGCAATGTCACACCGGCTTTATCTTTGCCACGGATCATTCCCTCCACCGGGAACTTGCGCTAAACAGCACCCGGCTATTTTCAGAGGTGTTTCCATGTCCGCATCCGAAAGCGAAATCCAGGCAAATCTTCTCGCCAAGGCGCTGCCCTATATGCAGCGCTACGAGAACAAGACGATCGTCGTCAAATATGGCGGCCACGCCATGGGCAATGCCGAGCTTGGCAAGGCCTTTGCCGCGGATATAGCACTTTTGAAACAGTCCGGCGTCAATCCGATCGTCGTCCATGGCGGCGGCCCGCAGATTGGCGCGATGCTGACCAAGATGGGCATCGAATCGAAATTCGAAGGCGGCCTGCGCGTCACCGACCAGAAGACGGTCGAGATCGTCGAAATGGTGCTGGCCGGTTCGATCAACAAGGAAATCGTCGCGCTGATCAACCAGACCGGGGAATGGGCGATCGGCCTCTGCGGCAAGGACGGCAACATGGTGTTTGCCGAAAAGGCCAAGAAGACCATCAAGGACCCCGACAGCAACATCGAGCGTGTTCTCGACCTCGGTTTCGTCGGCGAGATCGTCGAGGTCGACCGCACCCTGCTCGACCTGCTTGCGCGCTCCGAAATGATCCCGGTCATCGCCCCGGTTGCGCCTGGCCGCGACGGCGCGACCTACAACATCAACGCCGATACCTTCGCCGGCGCCATTGCCGGTGCGCTGAACGCCACGCGCCTGCTCTTCCTCACCGACGTTCCCGGCGTCCTCGACAAGAAGGGCGAACTGATCAAGGAGCTCTCCGTCGCGGAAGCCTATGCGCTGATCAAGGACGGCACGATTTCCGGCGGCATGATCCCGAAGGTCGAGACCTGCATCGAGGCGCTTGCCCGCGGCGTCGAAGGCGTCGTCATCCTCAACGGCAAGACGGCCCATTCGGTGCTGCTGGAAATCTTCACGGAGCATGGTGCGGGAACGCTGATCGTTCCGTAAACGGTAACAAGCGGCGGTATTTGGTTTGGATCAGAGCGGCAGGCGCCGTCGAAATGGCCCCGCTTCCCTCATTCCTGTCCTCGGGCTTGACCCGAGGGATGTCACAGGAATCCAGCCCCGCGACGTCCGTCGCGTGAGCGGGGTCTTTTCAGCGGCGCAGACGCGCCGCCGCCGGGGCTGAGGTTCCCCGCTCCCAAAACCGTTCAGCAGGCCGCGGGCACTCCTCGTAAAGCCCACTTTAGCGTCCTTGATAAACCCCGCTCGCCTCGCCCTTCAGCCACTCGATCATCGCCCGGTACGGCCCCGGCCCGTAGCTGACGCGCGCAACGCCGAGCCCGGCCAGCGCCTTCACATCAGCCATGCCCGGCCGCATCATGACATTGACCGGCAACGACACCGCCTCGCAGACCCGGCCAACCAGATCCGGGTTCGACAGTCCTGGGACGAAGAAGCCGCTGGCACCGGCCTGCGCATACGCCGCCGCCCGCTCGATCGCCTCGTCCACCAGCGGCGCGTGCCGCATGGGATCGGAGAGTTTCAGGAAGAGATCGGTGCGGGCATTGATGAAGAACGGAATGCCCTTTTCGTCGGCCATCGCCCGGATCGCCTTGATCCGCGCCGCCTGCGCCTCGATCGTATGCAGTCCGCTGCCGCCGACCACCTGATCCTCGAAATTGATGCCGACTGCGCCGGCATCGATCACCCGGCCGGCGTTGAGTGCCGCATCTTCCGCGCCGTCGGCATAGCCGCCTTCGAAATCGATCGTCACCGGCAGATCGGTCGCGGTCACGATGCTGCGGGCAATGTCGACGAGTTGCAAAAGCGGGATTTCCTGTCCGTCGCCATAGCCATTGGCGGCGGCCACCGACCAGCTTCCGGTCGCCAGCGCCTTGGCCCCCGCCCCGGCAACGGCCTTGGCACTGCCGGCGTCCCAGATGTTATAGAGCACCACCGGATCGCCCTTGCGATGCAGGTCGGTAAACGCCTTTGCCTTGTCCGTCTGGTTCATCGTCTTTCCTCCGAAAACAATTCCAGTAGACTTCATGCCTCAACGCCACTGCTTGCGCCAGATGCGGCCGTCCGATTTCACGGATCTGTTGAGGTTCGTGCCTCGCACCATAAATGAGGCTCTAAATCACCAGCAGCATCACCACGCCAAGCACGATCAGCAGGCAGCCGATAACCTCCAGCTTGTTGATCCATTCGCGGAAGATGAACACGGCCGATGCAAAGGTGAACAGCATTTCCACCTGCGCCACCACCTTGACGATCGCCGCCTGCTGCAGCGTCATCGCCATGAACCAGCCGAACGAGGCCGACGCGCCGGCAAACCCGACCAGCAGGCCCGGCCGCCAGGCGGCGATCACGCGCTTCAATTCCGCCGGCTCGCGGATCAGGATCCAGGCAAGCATCGTCGCGGTCTGCAACAGGATGACGAAGCCAAGCGTGAAACTCGCCTGCATGACGAAATCCGGCTCGGGCAGGCTCGGCGCCAGCGCCAGCGACGCGGACCGGTAAGACACCGCCGACAGGCCGAAGAACGTGCCGGACAGCAGCCCTATTCCCGCCGTCCGGGTGAAAACCGATGTCACCAGCGATCTGACGCTGAGCGGCGTGCGCGCCACCGAGATGATCATCACCCCGACGACGGAGATGGCGATAGCAACCAGCGTTCCCCGGCTTGCCGCCTCGCCGAGAAAGATCAGCCCGAACAATGCCGCCTGCGCCGGCTCGGTGCGCGAATAGGCCGTTCCGACTGCGAAGTTGCGGAAGGAAAACAGGTGCACAAGAAGGAAGGTCGCAGCGATCTGCGACAGCCCGCCGACCACCGCCCAGAGAAAGAAATGCCCATCTGGAACCGGCAGCGGCCGGTCGAAACCGCGCCACAGAATCGTGAGATAAAACAACGCGAACGGCACGCCATAACCGAAGCGCACGAAGGTCGCTCCGGTCGTACCCATGACACCCTTCAGGTGTTTTTGTATGGCGGAGCGGATGTTCTGCAGGAAGGCAGCCGCGATGGTAATGACGATCCAGGTTTGCATCCCTGCGGGCTACCATGCCCGGGGCCCGGAATCCATCGCCCCGCGTCGTACAACCGAACCATTGTCGCCTTTGAGCAACAAGGCTGCTCCTGTTTCCATCGCAAACCTGTGACAACCGGGCTCCAACCTTGCACAGCTCATGCGCCGGGTTAGCTTTCTCAGCACAATTTCGACCAAGGACGCCTGATGCCCGACCTGCACTATGAAGAGCCATCGCTGGCGGAACTCTACGATCTCGACAGCGGCTGGTCGAGCGACCGGGATTTCTATCTGGCGCTGGCCGGCCAGAAGTCCAGACGCGTTCTCGATCTCGGCTGCGGCACCGGGCTGCTCTGCGATGCCTATGCCGCTCAGGGCCACGCGGTCACCGGCGTCGATCCGGCCAAGGCCATGCTCGATATCGCCCGGCAGAAGCCCAACGGCACGCGGATCGAATGGGTGCAATCTTCAGCGCAGGATTTCCATTCGCCCAAACGGTTCGATCTGATCATCATGACCGGCCACGCCTTCCAGGTCTTTCTCGAAGACAGTGATATCCTTGCGGCCCTGGCAACGATGCGCCAGCATCTTGCGCCGGGCGGCATGATCGCGTTCGAAAGCCGCAACCCCGCCATCGACTGGCCGGCCCGCTGGAACCGGGATGCCGATCTTGAAGCCGATGGACAAACCGTCCGCCAGTCGCGCCGGGTCTCACACATGGCCAACCGCCGCATTGCTTTCGATACCCGTTATGCGATGGCCGGCCGCACACTCGTCTCCTCCAGTGAGTTACTCTTCCTGCCGCGGGCGGAGATCGAAGACCGGCTGACAGCTTCCGGCTTGCGGGCCGAAGCCGTTTACGGCGGCTGGCTGCTGGAGCCCTTCGACGAAGCCTCCTCCGAGGAAATCGTCTTCATCGTCAGGGCGGCCTGACCGGCGCGACATATTTCCCATTTGCGTCCGCCGCGACCCATGGCATAACGCGCCCATGACACAGCTCGACCGCCTGCCGACCAAAGCCGATTTCGCCCATGTCACCGACTGGGTGTTCGATCTCGACAACACGCTCTATCCGCATCACGTCAATCTGTTCTCGCAGATCGACCGCAACATGACGGCCTATGTTGCAGCCCTTTTGACGCTGGACCCGGTTTCGGCCAAGGCGCTGCAGAAGGAATATTACCGCGATCACGGCACCACGCTGCAGGGCCTGATGATCCATCACGGCATCGATCCCAACGATTTCCTACAGAAGGCGCATGCGATCGACTATTCCGTCGTTCCGGCCGACCCGGCGCTTGGCGAGGCGATCAAGGCGCTGCCGGGCCGCAAGTTCATCTTCACCAATGGCAGCGTCAAGCACGCCGAGATGACGGCGCGGGCGCTTGGCATCCTCGACCATTTCGACGACATTTTCGATATCGTCGCAGCCGAATATGTGCCGAAGCCAGCCGGCGACACCTATCACAAGTTCATGAGCCTGCACCGGGTCGACACCAGGCACGCCGCGATGTTCGAGGACCTGCCGCGCAATCTGGTCGTGCCGAAGATGCTTGGCATGAAGACGGTTCTGCTGGTGCCGCGCAATTTCGAATATGAGTTTGCCGAAGCCTGGGAGAAGACCGAGGATGGCGATGCCCAGGTCGATTACGTCACCGAAGACCTGACGGGCTTCCTCAGACGGCTTGTATCAGAAGGCTGATTTGCCGTGTCGAAACACAGTTTCGACACGGAAAGTCCCCTTACTATCAAAGGCTTGAACTACCAAAGCTTAACTGCGCCCCGGCCAGCCAACGGCCGGGGCGTCTTTCTTGTTCGCAGATCACGCCCCGGACGGCGGCGCAAAGCGGATCGCACGGCGAAAGTGCGGATAGCTCCAGTCCAGCACCAGCATCACCACCAGCGAGAGACCGACAAGCGGAAAGATGATGCCGCCGATGGCCAGAAGCGCGATCAGGCCGCGAAACACCCGCTTGTCCGCCGGCATCGGCGGCACGCCGAGCGAGCCCTTCGGCCGGCGCTTCCACCACATGACCGCAGCCGAAACCGCCAGCAGGACGATGGCCATGCATGCGGCGAGCAGCACCAGTTGGTTCACGAGCCCGAACTCCTGCCCCATGTGAACATTGATGCCCCATTCCAGCGCCTTGCCGAGCGGGCCGTAATCGGCATAGCTCATATCGATCAGCGGCTCGCCGCTATACTGGTCGAGATGCACCACCCGCTGCTCAGACACATCATCCGGATAGACGGAACCGGTATAGACGCCTTCCGGCTTCATCGGGATATTCACCGCATAACCATCATGCAGACCGAGCTTGTCAAAGATGGCGACGGCCTGATCGAGACTGATTGCCGTTGCGCCATGCCCTGACGACTGCGGCACCTGTGCCTGCTCCAGCGACCACGTGGTCTTGGCAACATGATCGAGATGGTCGCCGGACATCGGCACGGACGTGCGCACGCCGGCCGGATAGCCGAAATTGCTGCCATTCGCCCATTCGTTGACCTTCTCGCCCCAGACTCCGGACCAGGGCATGCCGGTCACCGCCAAAAAGACGATGAAGAAGCCGACGAAGATGCCGCTGACCGCATGGGTATCGCGCCAGAATACCCGCCGTTTCGGCGTGCCGCGCACGCTCAAGACCCCGCCCGTCTGACTGCGCGGCCACCACAGATAGATACCGGTGGCGACCAGAAGCACCGACCAGCCCGCGGCGATCTCGATCAGCGCCCGCGCAAACGAGCCGAAATACTTGAGACTGTGCAGGGTGCGAATGGTCCACATGATGGTACCGCGATCGGGAAGCGTCCCCAGCACCCTGCCGTCATAGGGGTTGACGTAAACTGCCAGCTTTCCGGCCGCTGGCGTGCTGACGGTGATCTCGGCAGAACCCGCCGGTGAAGGCGGATCGATATACTTGACAGCCTTGCCGGGATAGGCGGCAAGCGCTGCCGCAACCATCGCCGACGGCGCGGCCGTCGCACCGCTTTCCTGAATTTCGACGCGTTTCAGGTCGGCGTAAACAAGACCATCGAGCTCGTCGCGGAACAGGTAGAGCGCGCCGGTGACGGCAAGCGTGATCAGGAATGGCAGGACGAGCAGGCCTGCGTAGAAATGCCAGCGCCAGACAGCGCGGTAGAGATCGGACGGCGAACGCACCGCAATAGCGGCGCTGACGCGGCCGATGGTAAAATCGGACATGAAGTATCTCCAGATGAGCGAAAATGCCGGCCGGCGCGAGGCGCGCAGCCGTGATTGACTACGTCATGCGGAGATGGTCGGAGGAGCCCTGGCTTCAGCGAAGAAACTGCGAATGGCGGCCCGGGGCGCAGACTTGGCCGCGAAATAGATTTCGGCCGCGCCGCTGAAGACAGGAGCAGCGATGTCTACGGAACGGCCGGGCAGCGCCGGCGTGTAACCCGCCGCCAGCTGACAGAGCGTGGCGCACAGGTCGTGGGCGGCCTTGTCCGGCCCACCATCGGGCAGGCTGTGTTGCGGCCCGTCCTCGTGCGCGATGCAGAGGATATTGAACGGATCGACGGCAGCGCTTGCCATCGTTCCGTTGGCGACACCGGCCAGAAGCCCCTGCATCAAAAGCATGGCAGCGAACAGCACCGCAATGGCGCCGGCCGACACTCTATCTCTCAAGACAAGCCGCAGGGTTTTCATGAAGGCTCATTGCCACAGCAGCGGCCGCCTGTCACTGCGACAGAAAGCCGGTGGCCGGGAAAACGCAGCCCGCGCCGTTTGGCTCGGGCACGGGCCGGACATGACAGGATCGCGACCGTTTACCGCACGCCGGATGCGACCGGCACCTTTGCCGGATCGACTGTCTCGTAGAATTTCGCGATGATCTCCCAGGCCTCCTCGGCGGTTTCGACGAACTGGAGCAGATCGACATCATTCGGTGCGATCGTGCCGAACTCGGCCAGCGCCTCGAAATTCACCACCGTACGCCAGAATTTCTCACCGAACAGGATCAGCGGCACCAGGGCCATGCGGCCTGTCTGCATCAGCGTGATGGTCTCGAACAGTTCATCGAGCGTGCCGAAACCGCCCGGAAAGACCACGACAGCCTTGGCCCGCAACAGGAAGTGCATCTTGCGGATGGCGAAGTAGTGGAAGTTGAACGACAGGTCCGGCGTCACATAGCGATTGGGCGCCTGCTCGTGCGGAAGCACGATGTTCAGCCCGATCGACGGCGCGCCGATATCGTCGGCACCGCGATTGCCGGCCTCCATCACACCCGGTCCGCCGCCGGTGGTCACGACATATTCCTTGTAGTGCGTCTGCGCCGAATGCTGCGAGCAGAGGCGGGCGAATTTCCGCGCCTCGTCGTAATAGACCGAGGCAGCCGTCAGGTTCTGGCGCTGGATCTCGTTCTTCGCCGCCCAGGCGTCGCCGCCGGGCTCGGGAATGCGGGCACCGCCGAACATCACCACCGTCGAGTTGATGCCGCGCTCGGCCATGATCATTTCCGGCTTCAGCAGTTCCAGCTGCAGCCGGACGGGGCGCAGCTCTTCACGGGCCATGAAATCATCATCCGTATAGGCGAGCCTGTAGGAGGGCGACATCGATTGTGGTGTCTGCGGAACGCCTGCCGCGCGCTGGCGCGTCTGCTGGCTGTCGACCAAAGGGTCCCAGACCCCATCCTTGCGCCGCAGATTCCGCTTCTTCATTCTTGCCATGTCAAACTTTCCTGCCGCAAACCGGCCGCAAATCATCGCTGCCGGATGCTCCTTTCAACATCCCGGTTGCTACGGATCAAATCACCCGCACCCATTCCGGGACATACACCCTCATCCACCGCCGACCGCAACCGAAAACCACTTCAATTTTTCGGAATCATGCTCTAGAGCAGGTTACGATAGACGCCGAAGTTTAAGGAATTCCGATGACGACCCATGATCTCGCCTCCCTGTCGCAGACCATCGACACCGCTTTCGACAACCGCGATAGCGTCACCATCCATACCAAGGGCGAGATTCGCGATGCGGTGGATACGGCACTTGATCTGCTCGACGGCGGCAAGGTGCGCGTTGCCGAACGCGGCGCTGATGGTAACTGGACGGTCAATCAGTGGCTGAAAAAGGCCGTTCTCCTGTCCTTCCGGCTGAACGACATGGCGGTCGTCAAGGGCGGTTCTGGCCAATCGACCTGGTGGGACAAGGTTCCCTCGAAGTTCGAAGGCTGGGGCGAAAACCAGTTCCGTGAAGCCGGCTTCCGCGCCGTGCCGAACGCGGTCGTCCGCCGCTCGGCCTATATCGCGCCCAACGCCATCCTGATGCCGTCCTTCGTCAATCTCGGCGCCTATGTCGGCGAAGGCACGATGGTCGATACCTGGGCAACCGTCGGCTCCTGCGCCCAGATCGGCAAGCATGTGCACCTTTCCGGCGGCGTCGGCATTGGCGGCGTTCTGGAACCGATGCAGGCCGGTCCGACGATCATCGAAGACAATTGCTTCATCGGCGCCCGCTCGGAAGTGGTCGAAGGCTGCATCGTGCGCGAAGGCTCTGTGCTCGGCATGGGCGTATTCATCGGCAAGTCGACCAAGATCGTCGACCGCGCCACCGGCGAAGTGACCTATGGCGAGGTACCGCCCTATTCCGTCGTCGTTGCCGGCTCGATGGGCTCGGGCGCCGTCATGCCGAACGGCGTGGCCGCGCCGAACCTCTATTGTGCCGTCATCGTCAAGCGCGTCGACGAGAAGACCCGCTCGAAGACCGGCATCAACGAACTTTTGCGAGACTGATCACCATGACCACGGAG
Organism: Pararhizobium sp. P1_E7; assembly: GCF_056405855.1. Classification (NCBI taxonomy): domain Bacteria; kingdom Pseudomonadati; phylum Pseudomonadota; class Alphaproteobacteria; order Hyphomicrobiales; family Rhizobiaceae; genus Pararhizobium; species Pararhizobium sp. P1_E7. The sequence goes on from NZ_JBFUBH010000013.1 coordinate 38,332, forward strand.
GGGCAGCGGAGCATGTCCTGGTTGTTCTTCAGCCCCTCCGGCCGCGTCAGCCGCCTGCCCTATTTCCTCGGCTGGCTGTTCTGGGCCGCAATGAGCGGCTTCGTCCTCACCCGCATGTTCGCCAATCAGGGAAACGATGTTGCGCTGGCGCTCTGGACCCTGATCCTGGTCGTTGACGCGCTTGTCTCCACAGCCTCGATCGCGCTCATGACGATCAAGCGCCTGCACGATATCGGCTATCCCGGCCAGCTCGCCATCTGCCTGTTCATTCCCGTGCTCAGCCCGGTCCTCTTCCTCGCACTTTGCCTGTGGCCTGGCACCGATGGACCAAACGACTACGGCCGCGAATAGCGGGCAGGATTAGGCAGCCCGCATGGCGGCTTGTTCGATGGCCATGCCGCCGCCTGTCGGCATTCTGCAGCAGACTTACGGTGCTGCACGTCATGAGACAGCATACGACAGCCCCTCACCCGCCCTTCGGGCACCTTTTGACGGGGAGAAGGGACCCGCGGCAAACTCCGTCGTCCCCTCTCCCCGCGGGCGGGAAGAGGGCTGGGATGAGGGGTAACTCAGCGCAGAAATACGTCGTCGTGTCCTGCGGCATCAAGCCTTCGGTTCAAACGGTTGCGGCCGGCGCGCTGCTCCCTGCCGCTCGAGCATCCAGCCCGGATATTCCGGCGGCAGCGCGCTGACATCGTTCAGCTGGGCCAGATCGCCGGCATCGAGCCTAAGCTTCACCGCCTTCAGGTTTTCATCCAGCTGCTCCACCCGCTTGGCACCGATGATGACGCTGGTGACGAAGGGTTTGGCCAGGATGAAGGCGAGCGCCACCTCGGCGACGCTGGCACCGTGCTTTTCCGCAACCTCGCGCATGGCGGCAACGCAGGCCCAGGCGCGGTCCTTGTCGACCGGCGGAAAATCGAAGCTCGCCCGGCGGCCCTCGCCATTGCCCGGCGCGCCCGGTCCATACTTGCCTGACAAGAGCCCGCCGGCGAGCGGAGACCAGACCATCAGCCCCATCTTTTCTTCATTGAGCAGCGGCACGATGTCCCGCTCCAGATCGCGCCCGGCGATCGAATAGTAGGCCTGCAGCGTCTCGAACCGGGCAAAGCCCCGGCGCTCGGAGACGCCGAGCGCCTTGGCGATCCGCCAGGCCTGCCAGTTTGACATGCCGACATAGCGAACCAGTCCGCCCGAAACCAGATCGTCCAGCGCCCGCAGCGTCTCGTCGATCGGCGTCACCGTATCGGTGCCGTGGATCTGGTAGAGATCGATATGGTCCATCTGCAGCCGCTCAAGGCTCGCCTCGACCGAATCCATGATATGGCCGCGCGAGGCGCCGCGATCGTTCGGCCCATCGCCCATCTGGCCGAAGACCTTGGTGGCGATGACCACATCCTTGCGGTCGATCCCCAGATTGATCAGCGACTGCCCGAGCAGCCGTTCGGATTCACCGGCCGAATAGACATCGGCCGTATCGATGAAATTGACGCCGGCCGCGAGCGACCGCTCGACGATCCGGTCGGCCGCATCCTGATCGACATCGGCGATCGCACCCCACATGCCGCCCCCCGCGGCGCCGAAGGTCATCGTCCCCAGGCAGATTTCGGAAACGAACAGGCCGGTATTGCCAAGCTGATTGTAACGCATGGGTAGGCTCCATAGTTCTGTGATTTGAGATGGCGGAAAGGCCCGGCAGCGCGGGCGGGGTCTTCAGGCATGCAGGGTGCAACGGCTGTGTTGCCACCCCGGGGTTTTTCGAACGCCGGTCTGCGCGTTCAAACGGTTTTGCTATTCGGCCGCGACCTGGGTTCGCAGCATCGCCACGTCGCGCAGCGGTGACTGGCCATAGAAACGGGTATATTCCAGTCCGAACTGCGACGGGCTCTGGTAGCCGACCGTGTGCCCGGCGGTTCCGGCGTCCAGGTTCTCCACCAGCATCAGGCGGCGCGCTTCGTTGAGCCGCAGCTGCTTCTGGTACTGCATCGGCGTCATGGCCGCGACCGCCTTGAAATGATGATGCAGCGACGAAACGCTCATGCCGCAATGCTCGGCAAGGTCCTCGATCCGCAGCGGCCGGACGTAATGCTCGCGCAGCCAGGCGATCGCCTTGGCGACCCGATTTCCCGGGCTGTCGGCCGTGGCAATCTGGATCAACCGTGGCCCGTAGGGTCCCGTCAGAAGACGATAGAGAATTTCCTGTTCGACGAGGGGAGCCACGCCTGCAATGTCGTTCGGAGTATCAAGGAGTCTCAGATACCGGAGTGTCGCGTCCACAAGAGCTGGCGAAGCCTTGTGGACGACAAGACCCCGCATGCCATCGGCGGTTGCCGCGACTGATGGAACGGCGATCCTCTGCAGCACCTCACGTAGCCGATCGGGATTGATCACCATGCCAAGCCCCAGATGCGGCGCCTGCGGACTGGCTACGCTGACCCGGGAGATAACCGGCAGGTCGAACGACACCACAACACAATCGCCGACCCCGTAATGATAGACATCCTGCCCGAGCGTGACACTTTTCTGACCCTGGGCAATGAGCGCGAAAGCGGGACGATGGGCGAGATGCACAGGGTTCGTCGGCGCGGTCTGGCGCCCGAAGAACAGGTTCTCGATCGCCGTCGTGAACATGCCTGTTCCCGACGTGTGCCGCGAAATGATCGCAGCGATTTCACCGAAGCGTTCTGTCTGGTTCTGCATGGAGCGGAAACGATGCCCTGGTTTCGATTGATCCGACGCTACTCCGGAAAATCCGCCCGGGGAATGTCCCCTCCTTCACATTTGCAGGATCGCATATAAATCTCGGAGTATCGTTGTAACGCTGAAGCACGGGTCTGCCGCATGATTGGCACATCGGATGAACAATCCGAACAATCAAGGATATTTGCCATGACCAGATTGACCGGTAAAACCGCCGTCGTCACCGGCGCTGCCAATGGACCAGCCGCTCGGGTCGCTGCCCGCCTTGCAGCCGAAGGTGCCGCCGTCGTGATCAACGATGCCGCCGATAGCGAGGGTGCATCCCGCGTTGCTGCCGGTATCGTCCGGCGCGGCGGCCGGGCCGTCGCGGTTCAGGGCGATGTCTCGAAATCGCAGGATGTGAAGCGCATCTTCCGCGCCGCGAAAGAGATTTTCGGCAGGCCGGATATCGTCGTCAACAGCGCCGCCGTCTTCCGCGTCGAGCCGCAGCCAGATGCCAATCGGGCCTTTGCCGTCAATGTCTTCGGTACATTCCTGATGTGCCAGGAAGCGGCCCGCCAGTTTGCCGGCAAAGGCGGCATCATCATCAACATGAGCGTGACGGGCAGTGCCACGCCGGACGGCACGACGCCGGACGCAGAGACGCAGTCCACCATCAAGGGCGCCATAGACATGCTCACCCTTGGCCTTGCCCGCGAATTTTCGGAGCGTGGCATCCGCGTTGTCTCGGTCGATTCGGCCACCTTTGATGCGCAAGACCTCCACGAACCCGATCTTCCCGAAAAGACCGCACGCCGCATTCCCACCCTGAAATCGCTGCGCCGCAGCCGTCTCCCCGGCGCAGGCACCCTTGCCGCCTCCGACGACATCGCCTTCATCCGCAACGAACTGGTGGCATCGGCCGGCTGGCGCGGCTGGTGACGGCCGCCCTAAAAAGCCATCAAAGCCGCGTTTGCGCCGCGGATGCTCCGGCAAAAAGGGCGCCTAGCCGCGGCGAGCCGCTTCGATCACTGCGACATCGATCTTCTTCATGGTCATCATCGCATCAAAGGCGCGCTTTGCCTGGTCACCGCCTGCCGCCATCGCTTCGGTCAGGACACGCGGTGTAATCTGCCAGGACACACCCCACTTGTCCTTGCACCAGCCACATTCACTTTCCTGGCCGCCATTGCCGACAATGGCGTTCCAGTAGCGATCGGTTTCCTCCTGATCGTCAGTTGCGATCTGGAATGAGAAGGCTTCGTTGTGCTTGAATGCAGGACCGCCATTCAGGCCGATACAGGCAACACCCGCAACGGTGAATTCAACAACCAGCACGTCTCCCTGTTTACCGTCCGGATAGTCGCCAGGGGCACGCATGACAGCGCCCATTGCGCTGTCGGGAAATGTCTGGGCGTAGAAACGGGCGGCGGCCTCGGCATCTTTGTCATACCATAGGCAGATGGTATTCTTTGCCATTGCAGTGTCCTTTCGCTCTTCGTCTTCCAAATCCGGGCAGAAATAAGAGTGGAACCGAACATTTCCAGCCCATCCAGGCCATTTCACGCGGGCAATAGCCACGGGCGGTCAAATGGACAAAGGACAAAGGACGGCGGGCACTCTAAGCGATGGCGATGATTTCCAGTTCCTGATCGCCCGCGCCCACGACATCGCCGGCAGCTTTGCCCGTCAGAAGCCGTGCCACCGGCGACACGAAGGAAATCGATCCGGCCTTGGGATCGGCTTCGTCCTCTCCGACGATACGATAGGTCTGCACGCGCCCGTCGTTGCGGCTGAACGTTACCGTGCTGCCGAAGGACACTTTGTCGATCGACGCCGGGGCGGGAACAACCTCTGCCGTATGAACCCTTGCCGCAAGATAGCGCATATCGCGCAAGGGATTTGCCGCCTGCCGCCGCCGTTCATTGATGTCCTCGATTGTGCTTGCAGCCTCATAGGCCGCGCGTGCCTCTTGAAGCTGCAGCTCCAGCGCCTTCAATCCGGCTTCCGTCACACGGTTCGGGTGCGGGGAAATCGGACGATCCGGCAACAGGGTTTCCGCAGCCGTTTCGGCACTCTCGTCCTTGGTGAAGGCAACGCTCAATCTCAAAACTCCGTCTCGACGCGATGCGCTCTTGCGGGCGCATCGGGTCATTGTTGTCCCCCTGTTTGGCAGAACTACGCATGGGACGACAAGGGATGGCGAGCCGATGTTGCGCCAAAACCTGCGCTGGCTCATGTTCCGGATCGTTCTCCAGGGATGAAGGATACCATAAACGGTGCCCGCCATCCTCGCTGCTGTGGACGGAATTCAGACACGGCGCATGAGCCGCATGGAACCGCTACCCAGCAGCTCGTCATCCTCGGGCTTGACCCGAGGATGACCGAGGACAATATGTGCCTCCTCGATGCCGGGCCACTCATGTGATCAACTCCCGTATTGATGAGCGATACCGGGCAGCTTTCATTCTAAGTCAAGCACTTATCGCCCCATCCCGTCCGCGGTCGCTGTCCTTCGTCCGTCAAAAAAATCATCCCCGCAAATCCCCGCCCCCAAAACCTGTGCCATCATCTTTCCCGTCCTGTCATCGGCTAGACCGCTAGGCGTAGCGGTGAGACGGGGCCGGTGCCGGGTGAGGGACAGACGTAAGCCTTTGCCCGGTGGATGGTCAGAAAGTGGTTTCCCTCTCGTCTGCAAAATGGCGGGGCGTGCCTGTGAGGCACACATGAGGACCGGCGACTGGTGTGTCGAAAGACAGGCCTTTCGTGGCGCGGCGGTGAAAACCGTCAGCGCCACCCTGGAAAAGGCGGCCGATCATCCGCGCAGAGAAACCGGAGTTGCCCATCGACCACCACTGAACGGGGCGCTGGAAGGCGCCATATAAACTAACTTAGTCACGGCACTTTCCAGCGCCCCGGCCAAGTCAGTGAATGCAAGCAAACCCACGACGGATTTTCCGGGCGTGGCTGAAAGCCGTTCCACCTCCCCCGTGAGGGAAGAGGTCGCCGCAAAGCGCCGGGTGGGGGTGACCACCGCGAACAGCACAATCCATCGAGTATGCCGCAGATCACGCCACCCCGGAGCTTCGCTCCGACCCTTCCCCTCAAGGGAAGGGTAAAGACATCGCCCCCCTCTCCCCACAGGAAAGGAGAGATAGATTCACCTCTCGCTCAAGAGCGGCTAACCGCGTGACAGCCCCGCATGGATCGGCTAAACCAAGCCCCGCGAAACAACAGGCTTTCTTGATGACCGCTATCGATCCCGTCGCCAATCTCTCCACCCTGATCCGCTGCCCTTCCGTGACCCCTGCCGAAGGCGGCGCGCTGGCTGCTCTCGAAGCGATACTGAAGCCGCTCGGCTTTGCCGTCGATCGGGTGATGGCGACCGAGGACGGCACGCCGGATATCGAAAACCTCTACGCCCGGCTTGGCACCGGCGGCCCGCATCTGATGTTTGCCGGCCATACCGATGTCGTGCCGGTCGGCGATGAGAGCGCCTGGACGCACGGTCCGTTTTCGGCTGATATCGCCGATGGCCAAATGTATGGCCGCGGCGCCGTCGACATGAAGGGTGGCATCGCCTGTTTCGCCGCCGCGGTTGCCCGCCACATCGAAAAGCATGGGGCGCCCGAGGGCTCGATCTCGTTCCTGATCACCGGCGACGAGGAAGGCCCCGCCATCAACGGCACCACCAAGCTGCTCGAATGGGCTGCCGCCAGGGGCGAGCGCTGGGATGCCTGCTTGGTCGGCGAGCCGACCAATCCGGACCATCTCGGCGACATGATCAAGATCGGCCGGCGCGGCTCCCTGTCCGGCACCGTCACCGTGCACGGCGTCCAGGGCCATGCCGCCTATCCGCATCTGGCCGACAGCCCGGTGCGCGGCATTCTTGCCCTGACGCAAGCCCTGATGGACCCGCCCTTCGATGGCGGTACCGACAATTTCCAGCCGTCCAATCTCGAAGTGACGACGATCGACGTGGCCAACAAGGCGGTCAACGTCATTCCGGCCAAGGCATCGGCAAGCTTCAATATCCGCTTCAACGACACCTGGGATGCCGACAGCCTGAAGGCCGAGATTATTGCCCGGCTCGATCGCGCCGCGACGGACAGCCCCCTGCGCCCGGGCCGCCCGCCGGTCAGGTACGATCTCGTCTGGAACGAACGGCCAAGCCATGTCTTCCTCACCCGCAACAATTCCCTGATCGCATCGCTGTCGGGCGCGGTCGAAGCCGTGACCGGCCGCGAGCCGAAGCTTTCGACCACCGGCGGCACGTCGGACGCGCGCTTCATCAAGGATTATTGCCCAGTCGTCGAGTTTGGCCTTGTCGGCCAGACCATGCATATGGTCGACGAGCGCGTCGCCGTCGCCGATCTCGAAACCCTGACGCAGATCTACGAAACCTTCATCCGCCGCTGGTTTGGCCATGCCGCAGATTGAGGAGATCGCTGCTTATCTGAAGGGCGTCTGGCTGCTGGTTCTGGGCGACAGGAGTGGTCTCGAGTGGCTCGACATAACAGCGATCGGCGTCTKGCGCTCCTTTGCCGCTTTCCTCTGGTGCCTGCCGGCCATGGCAGTCAGCTGGGGGGCATGGCGCCTCTATTATCTGGCGAACATGCCCGTCGATAGCGGGGCGGGCCTACTCTTCATTCTCAAGCTGTTTCTGGTCGATCTTGCTACCTGGATCCTGCCGCTGGTGCTGATGGCCGTTCTCGCCAAGCCGCTCGATTACGCCGACCATCTGGCGGTGATCATCATCGCCACCAACTGGCTTTGGGTCCCGGTCTTCTATGTCATGGCAGTCCCGGCGGCGATCCGCCTCATCCTGCCCGGCAGCGAGGGGCTGACCAGCCTCTTGTCGCTGATCCTGCTGATGGCGGCCTTCACGGCTGTCTTCCGGCTGATGAAGACGATTACCAGCAACCAGACGCTGCTGGCCGTGGCACTCTCGGCGCTGCTGATCCTGCCGTCCTTGATGCTTGGCGAGGGCCTGCAACGCTATCTCGGCCTGATGCCGGTGTAACGCGCCGGGTTAGTAATCGACCTGCATGAAATAAAGTCCGTCCGGCGGCGCGACCGGACCGCACGCCTTGCGGTCCTTCGCCTCCAGGGCGGCGCGCACGTCATCCGGCGTCCAGCGCCCGTCGCCGACCATTTTCAACGTGCCGGCAAACGAGCGTATCTGGTTGTGCAGGAAACTCTGCGCCGTCGCGCGGATTTCGATGACATCCGCCTCCCGCGTCACATCGAGCCGGTCGAGTGTCCGCCACGGGCTGTTTGCCTGGCAATGGGTGGAGCGGAACGTGGTGAAATCGTGATAGCCGACCAGCATCTGGGCGGCCGCATGCATGGCCTCATGATCAAGTTTCTTCGACACCCACCAGGCACGCTTCGCCTCCAGCGCCAGCGGCGACGGCCGGGAAATGATGCGGTAGAGATAATGCCGTCTCAGCGCTGAAAAGCGGGCATCGAAACCATCCGGCACTTGCGCCGTCTCGATGATCGACACCTGCTGCCCGGCCTGGCCGAGATAAGCGTTCAATGCATTGCGCAACGTCTCCGGCTTCCACGCCCGCGAGAGATCCACATGCGCCACCTGACCACGGGCATGCACCCCCGAATCAGTCCGCCCCGCACCGCGGATCAAGGCAGGCTCGCGGGTCAAAGCCAGGATCGCTTTTTCGACGGCACCCTGCACCGAAGGACCGTTGTCCTGCCGCTGCCAGCCGACATAATTGGAGCCGTCATATTCGATGGTCATGCGGAAACGCGGCATCAGGAAAGCCTTGTGCCGGCGGGAATGGGCGTGCCGCGCCTGAAATCATCCGCATCGAGTACCTTGCCGCCGGCCTTCTGCAGCCGGGTCAACCGCACCGAACCGTTGTCGCAGGCAATCGTCAGGTCATCGAACAGGACCGTGCCGGTTTCACCGCCCACCCTTTCAACAACGGACGCGAGAACCTTGACGCGTTCCGGCTTGCCGGCGGCCGGGATTTCGAACCATGCGCCGGGAAAGGGAGAAAGGCCGCGAATGTGATTGTGAACCTCGGTGGCGGTCCTCTTGAAATCGATCCGCGTCTCCGCCTTGCTGATCTTGGCGGCATAGATCACCCCATGCCCGGTTTGCGGCGTCAGCGGCAGGTCGCCGCCATCGAGCTTGTCCATCGCCTCCTTCATCAGGCCGGCGCCGGCCAGCATCAGCTTGTCATGCAGTTCGCCGGCCGTCATTTCGCTGCCGATCGCCACCACCTTGGTCAGCGCCACATCGCCGGTGTCGAGCCCCTTGTCCATTTTCATCACCATCATCCCTGTCTCATGGTCACCTGCCATGATCGCCCGCTGGATGGGTGCCGCCCCGCGCCAGCGCGGCAGAAGCGACGCATGGCCGTTGTAGCAGCCGAGCCTCGTGCCGCTCAGAATCTCCTCCGGCAACAGCAGGCCGTAAGCCACGACGACGGCGACATCGGCGTCGAAATCGCGAAAGGTCTGGCGGTCGGCGGCGTCCTTGAAATTGACCGGCGTCAACACGTCGATGCCCAAAAGCTCTGCGGCCTGATGCACTGGCGATTTCTGCAGGTCGAGGCCACGGCGTCCACCCGGACGCGGGGGCTGGGTGTAAACAGCGACAATCTTGTGACCCGCCTCAGCCAGCGCCGCCAATGTCGGAACCGAAAACTCCGGCGTTCCCATGAAGATGATGCGAAGCGGCATGGTGCGCGGTTCCCCGTTCTGGTCAAGCCTCTTCAAACGGGTTTACGAGCTTCAAATCAAGCCCCTCGAAGTCTTTTGTGTTGCGGGTCGCAAGCGTAGCATCATGCGACAGGCAGATTGCGGCGATCATGGCGTCCTGAACCGAGATCGGGCGGCCGGCACTTTCGCGCTTCGCACGGAGCCGGCCCGTCGTGATGGCATTCTCCATTGTAAACCCGAGTATTCGACCGAAAAACCGACGCTCCAATGTCTCTTCCATCATCGCAATGAAGCGAGTCGAACGATCCCGGATGAAAACTTTCTCCGCGCCGTAGGCAAGCTCCGTTCCTGTTGGGACACTGACGAAGAGTTCCAACATGCTTCTTCGCCTAAGCCATTTTATCACGGCCGGATGAATAGTGACCTTTGCAATTTCCGACACGATATTGGTATCGAGAACAATCATTCAAATTCAAAGCCCGGCCGCGCAAGGTCGTTCTTCCGGCTTTCTTCTATTGCGGCCATGAACTCGTCGTGCTCTTCATCCGTCATCAGGCAATCTGCGACGGCCGCACGCAGAACATCGTAGGCAGACTGTTCCTCCACCGGCTTGATGCCGCTCTCGGCAATCAGCCCTTTACGCAAAAGCTCCTTGGCTTCGTCGGAAAGACTGCGCCCGGTGCGGTCGGCCGCAGCGGCGATGTCGCGCTTCAGAGCATCAGAGATATTTCGGATCAGCAGATCGCCCATGCGCAACCTCCACTGTGATATCACTGATATCATAGTTCCAAAGGCCCGGATTTTCAATGGAAGCGTCAGATCGCCTTGGCGCCGCGGGTCTTGGCGGCCTTGGTGAATTTGCGGATCACCATTTCGCGCTTGAGCTTGGAGATGTGGTCGATGAACAGCACGCCGTTCAGATGATCGATCTCGTGTTGCAGGCAAGTCGCCAGAAGGCCGTCGGCCTTGACCGTCAGCTGCTTTCCTTCGAGATCGATATATTCGACCGTAATCGTCGCTGGCCGCTCTACCTCGGCATAGTAGTCGGGGATCGACAGGCAGCCTTCCTCGTAGACGGACCGCTCGTCGGATGTGGTCAGTACCTTCGGGTTGATGAAAACCAGCGGCTGCTTTTCCTCACCCTCCTTCGACACGTCGATCACCAGCATCTGGCGCGGGATGCCGATCTGGATCGCGGCAAGGCCGATGCCCGGCGCGTCATACATTGTGTCCAGCATGTCGTCGGCCAGGCGGCGGACATCGGCATCGACCGTTTCCACCGGCTTGGACAGCTGGCGCAGCACGGGATCGGGGAGAATGATGAGCGGCTTGATGGTCATCCGGCTCCCATAACCGATCTTTGGCGCCGATGGAATTCTCGTTTTCAAGATTTTTGCAGCAAATGCAGCAGTTTGTATCGATCGATTCACCAATGTTCATGCTTTGATCTGGTCACTGCCCGCGAATCCGCTTAGGCTATGCCGATGGAACCAACAATTCTCACGCTCGATCAGCCGCTTTTCATTCTGGGCTCCTACCCGATAACTCTCGGCATGTGCCTGTTCGCCACTGTCGCCATCCTGCTGTTGACCGGCATCCCGATGGCGCTTGGACGGCGCCGGGACCGGCAATCGGCTGTTGACGCCGAGCAGCGCATGACCGCGCTCCTGGCCGCGCAGACGGAGATGCAGGGCCGTATCGCGGCCATGGCCGATGTTTTTGGCGCCCGCCAGTCCGAGCTCAACCAGTCGATCAGCCAGCGGATCGACGGCATGACGCACCGGCTCGGCACGTCGATTACCGAACAGACGAAGGCAACGCACGAAAATCTGCGCCGGCTGCAGGAGCGGCTGGCGGTGATCGACACGGCGCAAACCAATATCCAGTCGCTTGCCAAGGACATGGCGGGACTGCAGAGCATTCTGTCCAACAAACAGACGCGTGGCGCCTTTGGCCAGTCGCGCATGGAAACGATCATCGCAGACGGCTTGCCGATGGGGGCCTATGCCTTCCAGACGACACTGTCCAACGGATCGCGGCCGGACTGCACGATCCGCATGCCGAACGGTCAGCCGGTACTGGTCATCGATGCCAAATTTCCGCTCGAAGGCTGGAACGCCATCCGCAGTGCCGAAAACCCGGAGATGATCCGCCAGGCGCAGCAACAGTTCCGCCGCGATATGGAAGTGCATATCAGGGATATTTCGGCAAAGTACCTGATCCCCGGCGAGACCCAGGAGACGGCCTTCCTCTTCGTTCCCTCCGAATCGATTTTCGCCGAGATCCACGAGCATTTCGAAGGGATCGTCCAGAAGGCGCACCGGTCGCGCATCGTCATCGTCTCGCCATCGCTGCTGATGCTGTCGATCCAGGTTATTCAGGCCATCCTGCGGGATGCCCGGATGCGCGAGCAGGCCCATTTGATCCAGGGCGAGGTGATCCGGCTGATGGAGGACCTGACCCGGCTCGACGACCGGGTGCGCAAGCTGCACGGCCATTTCCTCACCACGCAGAAGGATGTCGACGACATTCTGGTTTCGTCGGAAAAGCTCAAGCGGCGCGGCACGCGCATCGAGGCGCTGGATCTCGAAACAGCTGGCGCTGACGCAGATGGCAAGCCGGATCAGAAATCCTTCGACACCCGCATCGGGCAATTGAAGCTGCGGGTGGTTGACGAGGACTGACCCTGTCGGGCACTGTCCCTGCAAAAATCGCCTGCCCCGGGAGACGCTTCGCATGATCACCGTTTTTGGTTCCATCAACATGGACCTGATCGCCACCACAGCACGCCTGCCGAAGCCCGGCGAGACCGTGACCGGTACAGGCTTTTCGACCGCCGCCGGCGGCAAGGGCGCCAATCAGGCTCTGGCGGCGCGGCGGGCCGGAGCGACCGTTCGCATGGCCGGTGCGGTTGGGACAGACAGTTTTGCCGATGGCGCATTGGCTCTGTTGAAACAGGCCGGCACAGATCTGTCGCTGACAAAAACTGTCAGCGAACCGACTGGCACCGCGCATATTCTTGTCGGCGGTGACGGCGAAAACGTCATCGTCGTCGTGGCCAGCGCCAACGGCACGGTGAACACAGGGGATGCGCAATCCGCCGTCGAGACAATGAGCGCCGGCGATACGCTGATGCTTCAGCTCGAAATTCCACCGGCCTCGGTGGAAAAGGCGCTCGTGGCTGCCAAGAGCAAAGGCATCACCTCGATCATCAACATTGCGCCGCTGACTTCGGACGCCGCACGGCTTGGCCGGATGGCGGACATCGTCGTTGCCAACGAGACGGAATTCGAGTTGCTCGCCGGCCGCGATGGGCTTTCGGCAGGTGAGCGTGAAGATGCCATGCGGACGCTTTCAGCGGAAACAGGCCAGACCGTCATCGTGACGCTGGGTGCCGAGGGTGTCGTTGCGGTGCGCGACGGCAATATCCATCGGGCAAAGGGCTTGAAGATCGAGCCAGTCGATACCGTCGGCGCCGGCGATACGTTCTGCGGTTACTTCGCCGCCAGTCTCGATGCCGGGATCGATTTCGGCGCAGCCTTGCGCCGTGCCGCCGTTGCCGGCTCGCTTGCCTGCCTGAAACCCGGCGCGCAGCCGGCCATCCCAGAGGCCGCCGAGGTTGATCTAAAAATCTGACCGGTTGCGACCCGGAGATCGGCGGCTGCGCAATCAGGACAGCGAAAGTCGCCGGTGCGGCATTCCAGCGAACATCCGTCAAAAACAGCCGGATTTCGGTTTTTGATATTGTCCCAATTTTAATAAATATCGGGCTATCAAACAGCTGCAAAGGCCGCCTTCCAAGGATCAGGGGTGGCCTCACGATGCCGGTCGGCATCTGGCGCTCCATGAGGGGGCATCTTCCATCCAAAGATCGCGTCATTCCGCGGCTTGAAACCCGCGGACCTCTCACAATGCGGGGCCATTCATGTTCAAGTTCCAGGCCAGATCGCTGGCCACAAAACTCATCGCGGTAACGGGCGGCACGATCGCGCTCGTCCTTCTCGCCTCCAACTACGTGCTGATTTCCCAGACGCAGGATCGGGTCGAAACACTGGTGCTGGACCAGGCGCGCACCGAAGCAAAATCCATTGCGTCCGACATTGCCAGCAACATTGCCGAACTGGCGGGCGCTGCCCGTTCGACGGCCGGCGTCATCGGACGCGGCCATGAAGGCGGCTATCTCGACCGCAAGGGCATCGTCGATATGCTCAAGACCAATGTCGAAAAGAACACGTTCGCTTTCGGCAGCTGGTTTGCCGAGGAGCCGAATGCCTTCGACGGGAAGGCCAAGGACTATGCAGGCCAGAAGGAATTCGGCGCCAGCAAGGACGGTACGCTGAACCCCTACTGGACCAAGAGCAAGACCGGCATCGCCTTCTCGACCTTCGATTCCGACTATCCTGCCGATTGGTATTCGCTGGCGGCCAAGAGCCTCAAGGGCGCGATGTCGCAGCCCTACACCGAGACGACGACCGGCGAAAACAACTCGATGTCCTCGATCGCCTACCCGGTCATCTCCAATGGCAAGCTGATCGGCGTCAGCGGCGTCGATGTTTCCCTGACTTCGCTTGCCAATAAGGTCAAGGATATCCGCCCCTTCGGTTCCGGCCGCGTGACGCTGCTGTCGCAGAKCGGCAAATGGCTGGTCTCGCCAATCCCCGATCTCCTGATGAAGGAATATGACGGCATCGGCGCGGACATCGTCAAGAAGGCGCTGTCCAGCTCGCAGCCGGGCATGATCCATGATCTGACCTATGACGGCAACGCGACCTTCGAGCGGGTGGTCTATCCCTTCACCCTGCCCGATGTGAACGCGACCTGGGTCGTCCTCGTCGATGTGCCGCAGACTGCCATCAACGCACCGGTCGTCGACCAGACCTACATGATGATCGCTGGCGGCTTGATCGTGCTCGGCGCCGTTCTTCTCGGCCTTTATCTGGCCGTGCGCAGTTTCGTTCAGAAGCCGCTTGCTGGCCTCGTCAGCGACGTTGCAAACCTCAGCAGCGGCATCTACACCAACGCCGTCTCCGGACAGGACCGCACCGACGAGACCGGCTCCGTAGCCAAGGCGCTCGAAGGCTTCCGCCACCGGCTGGCCGACACCAAGCGCCTGGAAGCCGAAGCGCAGCAGGAACGTCAGTCTTCCGAACAGCAGCGCAGCCAGTCCGAAGCCGAACGCGCCCAGTCGAACGCCACCCAGCGCGAGATTGTCGCCAAGCTCGCCAAGGGCCTGTCGCAGCTTTCCTCGGGTGACCTTGCCTATCGCATCACCGAAGACTTCCCCGGCGAATATGCCCAGCTGAAGACCGACTTCAATTCCGCCATGGACAGCCTCGAAGAGACGATCCAGACGGTCAACACCTCGGTCGTCAATATCGGCACCGGCACCAGCGAAATCAGCAACGCCGCCAACGATCTGTCGCACCGTACCGAACAGCAGGCGGCAAGCCTGGAAGAAACGGCGGCGGCGCTTGATCAGCTGACCTCGCAGGTCAATGCCAGCGCCGACAATGCCAAGGTCGCAGCGAAATCCGTCGAGACCGCCAGCAACGATGCCGAACAGTCCGGTGAAGTGGTGCAGAAGGCGATTGCCGCCATGAAGGGCATCGAACAATCTTCGGGAGAAGTCAGCCGGATCATCGGCGTCATCGACGAAATCGCTTTCCAGACCAACCTTTTGGCGCTGAACGCTGGCGTCGAGGCTGCTCGCGCGGGCGATGCCGGCAAGGGTTTTGCCGTCGTTGCCCAGGAAGTGCGCGAACTGGCCCAGCGCTCGGCCAATGCCGCCAAGGAGATCAAGCAGTTGATCAACACCTCGGCCGGTCAGGTACGCGACGGGGTCGATCTCGTCGGCCGCGCCGGCGGTGCGCTTCAGAAGATCGCCGACCAGGTGGTCCAGATCAACGGCCTGATCCGCCAGATTTCCGGCTCGGCATCCGAACAGGCCGTCGGCCTCAAGGAGATCAACACGGCGGTCAACCAGATGGACCAGGTGACTCAGCAGAACGCAGCGATGGTGGAAGAAACCACCGCCGCCAGCATGGCGCTGAACGAAGAGGCACGCGCGCTGAGCGCGCTGGTCTCTCGCTTCCATGTCGCTCGTCAGGGCCAGTCTTCGGCTGAGATGCTGCGCAGCACCGCTGACCGCATGCGCACGCCTGCCAAGGCATCCGCGCCAAGCTATAGCACGCCTGCCAAGCCGGCGCCGGCCCGCTACGTTGCCCCGCCACAAAGGGCAGTGCCGCAGGTTTCGGGCAATACGGCTCTCGCCCAGGACAACTGGGAAGAGTTCTGAGCCCCGGCCTTGAAACAAGACAACCGAGATGCAAACGGCGCCCATGTGGCGCCGTTTGACCTTAATGCGCCGGTCGCCGCGGCAATCATCGGTCACCGCCGGCACATCGCCTTCCCCCATGATCACTGACCAACCTAAAGGGGAACTTTCGCAGAACTTCTGCGTTACAGCTGTAGTTCAACGCGAAGGAGCTTAAGATGACTGATCGTGGACCAACAGTTGTCAATTCAGGCCGAAGCACCGCCAGTTGGGTGGTGGCGGTGATTGTGGCGCTGGTCGTCATCGGCGGGTTGCTGATGTTTACCGGCGTTATCAACCTCAACGGCGGTGGCGGCACCGACGTGAACGTCAATGTACCGGCGGTGGAAACCCCATCGGCGGACAAGCCCGTAACAAATACTCCGGCAACAGAGACACCTGCAACCGGAACAACGGGTACGCCTGCGACCGGCACAACCGGCACGACGACCACGCAACCCACGACGACGACACCGTAGTTGTGAAGTCGGATTGGGCACAGCGCCTGTGAGCCGAGACAACGGCGCCTTTGCGACGCCGTTGTTGCCAATGCCGTGCTGCCAATGCTCAGAGACGCGCCAGGCGCTCCGTCAAAAGATCGAAGAAGCCCTGGTCATCGACCTCGCGCATCACCTTGGCATTGTGCTTGCGGCCGGTGACCTGCCACCAGTCGACCACCGTCATCCCGACGGTCAGTTCCGACCTGGTCTCGATCTCGACATTGCAGTCGCGGCCCTTGAACAGCTCGGGACGCAGCAGATAGGCGATCACGGTCGGATCATGCAGCGGGCCACCATCGGAACCGTATTTCTCGATATCGAAGCGCTCGAAGAATTCCAGCATCTCACCCATCGCAACCGCAGCCGGCGAGCCGATCGCCTTGATCTTTTCGACGCGCGTCTTGTAGGTCAGCACCCGGTGGGTAACGTCGAGCGGCATCATCACGATGGGGATACCCGACTTGAAGACGATGTCGGCCGCATCGGGATCGACATAGATATTGAATTCGGCAGCCGGCGTGATGTTGCCGCCCTCGAAAAAGCCGCCGCCCATCATCACCAGTTCACGCACACGCGGGGCAATCTGCGGCGCCTTGTTGAGCGCCAGCGCGATATTGGTCAGCGCCCCCAGGGTGCAGAGCGTAACGCTGCCCGGCTCTTCGGCAAGCAAGGTCTCGATGATGAAATCGACCGCATGCTCAGCCTGCAGCGGCATGGTCGGCTCCTCGACGACGGGACCGTCGAGGCCGGTCTTGCCGTGCACATGTTCCGCCGTCACCAGCTGGCGGACGAGCGGCCTGTCGGCGCCGGCATAGACCTTCACGTCACGGCGATTGCACAGCTCGCAGACGACCCGGACGTTGCGGGAGGTCAGAGCCACCGGAACATTGCCGGCGACAGCAGTAATCCCGAGCACATCGAGTTCGCCGGGGCTGCCGAGCGCCAGCATGATCGCGGCGGCATCGTCCTGCCCCGGATCGGTATCGATGATAATCTTTCTCGGCGCGGCCATGCGGGTCTCCTCCAAATCTGCGAGCGGGACTATGATTTGCCTGTCGGTCCGGCGCAAGCGCCTTGCACTCGCTACGCACAGCTACCATATTGAAGCTCCCGGATGCTGCCTGGCAGGTCCGCAAAAACAGTCGCTTGAGCTGCAAGGACTAGACATGACCCGGATCACGCCCTTTACGAGCCCGCTGCTGCTCGGTTTCGACGCGATGGAAAAGACCCTTGAGCGCATCGCCAAGGGCAATGACGGTTACCCACCCTACAATATCGAGCGCGTCCGCCGCGACACGTCGTCCGATGAACCGGACAGCCTGCGCATAACGCTGGCCGTCGCCGGTTTTTCAGAGGACGATCTCGACGTCACGACCGAAGAAAACCAGCTGATCATCCGTGGACGGCAAGCAGACACAGGCGAGCGTGACTATCTGCATCGTGGGATCGCCGCCCGCCAATTCCAGCGGATGTTCGTGCTGGCCGAGGGAATGCAGGTTTCCAAGGCCGAGCTGAAGAACGGCCTGCTTTCCGTCGACCTCATTCGTCCGGAACCTGTCCGCATGGTAAAGAAAATTAATATTTTAGTCCCAGAGTAGGATAACCGGCAACTTTTGTCGGCTGCACAAAGGACCCGGCCGCTCCCAATGGCCCCGAACTTCGTACAGGAAATCAATGTGTTGCGGGTTTTCGTCGCCGCCCGGCGACGTAATCGGCAAAGCAACGGAGTACGATTCATGGGATTGAAAGACGTCAGCTCACATCTGTCGAAAAACGACCTGGCCCATCTCGGCGCCGGTGAAGTTGGCTATATCCGCAAGATGCGTTCCGACGAAGTGTCGCGTGTCTTCCCGGAAGCACCCGACATGGACCCCGATCTTGATCTATGGGCCCTGTTCGGCGCCGATGGCACGCCGATCCTTCTCACCGACAACCGTTCCAGCACCTTCTTCAAGGCTGCGGAAGACGACCTGAAAACCGTCAGCCTGCATTAGGCTACGGGCAACCCCACATTCCGGCCCTCAGATGCGCCGGAACGTCAGATAGGCGGACTTGCGCCCTTCCCGCTTAGCCTTGGCCTCGTAGCGCGTGCTCGGCCAACCGGGATAAGGCGTCAACCAGTCGGAGGCATTCTCAGCTGTCCATTCGAACGCCGCGTGATTCTGGCAATGTGACAGCGTCCAGTTGACATAAGTATCGATATCCGAGGCGAAGCAGAAAATGCCGCCCGGTTTCAAGACGCGTGCGAACCGGTCGAGATTGACGTCCGAGACGAAGCGGCGCTTCCAGTGTTTCCGCTTCGGCCAAGGGTCCGGATAGAGAAGGTCGATCTGGTCGATGGCGCTTTCCGGCAGCCAGTCAAGCACCTGCGTCGCGTCGTCGTCGTGCAGGCGAATGTTCTTAACGCCGCGCTCCTCGATGTAACCAACCAGCTTTGCCATGGAATTGACGAAGGGCTCGACGCCGATAAAGCCTGTCGCCGGATCTTCGGCGGCCCGGTGGATCAGGTGCTCGCCGCCGCCAAAGCCGATTTCCAGCCGCACGCGTCCAACCGGATGCTTGAACAGTGTCTTGATATCCGATGGCGCGGTTGATGCGAGATCCAGCCGGAGCACGGGCAGCACCGTTTCGAGATGGGTCGCCTGCAGCGCCCGCAATGGCTTGCCCTTGCGGCGGCCGAAGAAGGCTTCGGTCGAGCGGCTGCGATGCTGTTCGGTCATGGCAATGGTCTTTCACGATAAAAGCGGACGTCTCCGTCAGGAAACATCCGCTTTACAGTTTTATCGGCCGGTCCGTAAAGAGCCGGATCAGGCAGCCTTCAAGGCTTCTTCCTTCAGGGCGTCCTTGAGCGGCTTGACGAGATCAAGCTTTTCCCAGGAGAAGGAGCCGTCGCGGCCAGCCTTGCGGCCGAAATGGCCATAGGCCGAGGTCTTGGCATAGATCGGCTTGTTGAGATCGAGGTGGCGGCGGATGCCCGACGGGGACAGGTCCATCGTCTTGCGGATGGCGCCTTCGACCTGATCTTCCGTGACCTTGCCGGTGCCATGCAGGTCGACATAGATCGACAGCGGCTGAGCGACACCGATCGCATAGGCGATCTGGATCGTGCAACGGTCTGCGAGACCGGCGGCCACGACGTTCTTGGCGAGGTAGCGCGCTGCGTATGCAGCCGAACGGTCGACCTTGGTCGTGTCCTTGCCGGAGAACGCACCGCCACCATGCGGGGCCGCACCGCCATAGGTATCGACGATGATCTTGCGGCCGGTCAGACCGGCATCGCCATCAGGGCCGCCGATGACGAACTTGCCGGTCGGGTTGATGTACCAGTTGCAGTCGCTTGCAATCTTAATGTCATGCAAGGCTTCCCGGATATAGGGCTCGACGACGCTGCGCACCTTGGTCGAATCCCAGCTTTCGTCGAGATGCTGAGTGGACAAGACAATCGAGGTCACTTCCGATGGCTTGCCGTCGATGTAGCGGACGGTAACCTGGCTCTTGGCGTCGGGACCCAGGCGGCCGGCTTCGTCGGCGCCCTTCTTGCGGGCCGTTGCCAGAAGATCGAGAATGCGGTGCGAATAGTAGATCGGCGCCGGCATCAGTTCTGCCGTTTCCTTGCAGGCGTAACCGAACATGATGCCCTGGTCGCCGGCACCTTCATCGCCCTGCTTGTCGGCGGCGTTGTCGACGCCCTGGGCGATATCGGCAGACTGCGGGTGCAGCAGAACATCGATCTTCGCGGTCTTCCAATGGAAGCCAGCCTGCTCATAGCCGATTTCACGGATCGCCTTGCGGGCGGCAGCCTTGAATTTCGCCGGATTGATGAGCGGATGACCGGCTGCGTCCTTCAGAACGTTGCCGTCCTTGTCCTTTTTCAAAAGAGTGTCCGGAACCCGGACTTCGCCGGCGATCACCACGCGGTTGGTGGTTGCCAGCGTTTCGCAGGCGATGCGAACGCCCCAGGGGTCAACACCGGTTTTGGCGGCTTCACGATACACAAGATCGACAATTTCATCGGAGATCCGGTCACAGACCTTGTCTGGATGGCCTTCTGCCACGGATTCACTCGTAAACAGGTAGTTAGCGCGCATGCGGGAAGTCCCCTCAAAGAAAAACTGCTTGGAACGTGTTAGTGATTTTGCCACGAAATGACAAGCACACAAGGACATAAATATATCTTTATATGAGCAAGGCAGGAACGCTTTTCTCGCCTTTTGGTGCTTTAAAGTCGCATTTCACGGTCAATAGCCTTCCTCGTTGCAGCAGCTGATCAATCTGCAACCTGCCTCAAGGCGCAAAAAAAGCGGCACTAACGGCCGCTTTCTTTTCAGCAATATCTCAGTCTTGCGTCAGCCTTATTCGGCTTCTGCCTCTGCTGCCAAGGCCTTGACCAAGTCCACAAGCTTCCGGCGCACCTTGGGATCGCCGATCTTGACGAATGCACGGTTGAGTTGCAGACCCTCCGAGGACGACAGAAAGTCGACCACGTAGTTCGAGCTTGAAGCTTCTGCCATACCAGACGGACCGGTTGACTGATCGCCCGGTGCATCTTCGAAAAAGAAGGATACCGGAACATTCAAAATGCTTGAAATGTTCTGAAGACGGCTCGCGCCGACCCGGTTCGTGCCTTTTTCATATTTCTGGATCTGCTGGAAGGTGATCCCGAGGCTCTCTCCGAGCTTCTCCTGGCTCATGCCCAGCATGGTGCGGCGAAGGCGAATCCGGCTACCGACATGAATGTCGATCGGGTTCGGCTTCTTCTTGTTCTCTATCATAACAGTTTCCTAATAAGCGAAGTTTCAGTTGCTCCATAACCTGGACACTTGCCGAGAGCGGACTACACGCCACGTTGTGCAGCCGGGGCGGAAACCCCCGGACCATAGGTGAAGATCAATGGTAAAAGCCACTATGCAATTTTAGGGGTTTTTGGTCAATTCTATCTAAAAATAAAACTAGCACGGGAAATAACTGCCAAGCCGAAGAGAAGACATGCAATCAGCACCCCATTTCTCTCTTGTTCCTCAGGGCTTATTAGCAAAGCAAACTTTCCCGGCAAAAGTGTGTCCACAAAACCTCTCGTTCCGAACGGAAAACCGGTGACGATCTCCCCGCGCCCGTTGACAACGGCCGAAATACCGGTGTTGGCGTCGCGAATAAGTGGCAACCCCGTCTCGACGGATCGAACCCGAGCCTGGAGGAAATGCTGATAGGGTCCGGGTGTATTTCCGAACCAGGCATCATTGGTGAGATTAAGCAGCGCGTCGCCTTGGAGTGCATCCTCGCCGATTTCGCCGGGAAAAATCGCCTCGTAGCAAATCAGCGGATAGAGCGTCTTGCCGCCGGGAAGCGTCAGCAGCGTGCGCGTTGCCGCGGCCGAGAACCCCCCCGGCATGGCGGCAGCAACCGCATTCAACCCCATCGTCGATAAAAGGTTCTCCAGCGGCAGGTATTCTCCAAAGGGAACGAGATGGACCTTGTCGGATGCGCCGACGATCTGGCCCCGATCATCGATCACGTAGATCGAGTTATAATACCGCGGCGGTTGTCCGGCACCGCTGGCTTCAGCCCGCACGGCACCGGCGATGAGCAACTGGCCGTCCTGCAAGACATCGGAGATTCTCAGCAGCGCATCCGGATTTTCGGTCACGATGAACGGTACCGCGGTTTCCGGCCAGACGACGATATCGGGCCGCTTGCCTCCATCGGTGGGTGGTGCCTGGGTCAGCTCCAGATGCTCTTCGAAGATTGCCGCCCGTTCGTTGTCATCGATCTTCTTGGATTGGTCGATCAATGGCTGGACAAGCCGGACAGTCAGGGCGGGTTCGGCAGGCGGCGGCAACGGTTGTTCCAGCCGGTAAAAGCCGTAGCCGAAATGCGCGGCGACCAGCAGAACCGCAAGACCCAATCCGGCGCGCAATCCCTTGCGTGTGCCGATGAGCGCGGGGGCTGCGAAGACGAAGACAGCCAGCATATTGACGCCGGCAAGGCCGATCACTGCGGCGGACTGCATCATCAGCGGAACCGGCATGGCCGCATATCCGATCGCGTTCCACGGAAACCCGGTGAGGACAAAGCTGCGCAACCATTCCAAAAGCCCGAAGGCGAAGGCAAGCGCTGCGATGCGGCCCATGCCGTCCGACCAGAGAATGCGGGCCAACGCGGTTGCCAAGGCATAGAAGACTGCGAGGAAAGCCGGGACACCGATCACCGCCAATGGCACAGCCCAGGCAAAATCATCGGCTTCGACGAGGAGCGCATTGCCAAGCCACCACAGGCCACCCAGGAAATAGCCGAAGCCGAACCACCAGCCGATCCAGAACGCGGGAAAGCTGCGCCTGAGCACACCATGATCGGGATTGCCCGAAGCGCCATCGATCAGCCAGACGAGGATGGGGAAAGACAGGAACGGGGCCGCGAAAATGCCGAAGGGCGGCAAGGCGAAAACGGCAATCAACCCGGCGACGAAGGCAACGAGGGCCCGGCGGGCTCCCGACAACAGCATGATCCTGCCCGCAAGCCACTCCATTCATTTCCCCCAATCGGCGCAAACCGCCACCCGGCCGCAGGCGCGGCAAACAGCAGCGCGCAAGGACCGTCAACCCGAATCAACGTGGCGGCAGTGTTCCAAAAAAGCGGCTGTTTGTCGTGCCTTGAAACGGCGTTTTAGCGACCAAAGCCCTTCAGGGCTCTGGGAAGCCTGAGGCTTAGCCGGTTTCGCGCAGTGATTTTTCCGGCTCAGCGGGTGAGACGGCCTCGAAGGACGCATCCTCTTCGCCCTTTACGGGACGGCGGCGGGCGGGCGGGCGCTTGCGGACGATGCGCACACGCTTCACACGGCGCGGATCGGCATCGAGAACCTGAAATTCAAAGCCGGGAATCGCCTGTACCACCTCGCCGCGGGCCGGGATGCGGCCGAGCGATGCAAACACCAGTCCGCCGAGCGTATCGACATCCTCAAGCTGCTCGCGCACGTCGAAATCCGGGCCGATCGCCGCGGCGATCTCTTCCAGTTCGACGCGGGCGTCGGCGACGAACACATCGTCGGACGTCTTGGCGAACATGACTTCTTCGTCGTCATGTTCATCCTCGATATCGCCGACGACCATTTCGACGATGTCTTCGAGCGAGGCAAGGCCATCGGTACCGCCGTACTCGTCGATCACCAGTGCCATCTGGATGCGGGCGGCCTGCATGCGCTGCATCAGGTCCGAGGCGTGCATGGACGGCGGCACGAACAGGACCTGGCGGATGATACCCGCCTCTTCGACGGTCTTCGACAGATCGATACGGCCGAGATCGAAACCCGGCTTGGGCTGGCGGACGGGCTTCTCCGGCTTTTCAGCGGTTGCGCTCGCCGCTGACCGGCTGCCGCTGCGCCGCTTGTTGCGGGCCTGCTTGGTGACGTAGGCGAGCAGATCGCGGATATGGACCATCCCGCGCGGATCATCCAGACTTTCGCTATAGACCGGCATGCGTGAGCGGCCGGATTCTTCGAAGATCACCATCAGTTCGCCGATGGTGATGCTGAGATCGACAGCCTCGATGTCGGCGCGCGGAACCATGACATCTTCAACGCGGACCTCGCGGAAACGCAGAATATTGTTGAGCATGGCGCGCTCGGCCGGCGAAAAGGCCGTATCGCCGTCGGCAGCACCTGTCATCAGCGCATCGGCAAGATCTTCACGAAGGCTGGAAGCATTGCCCGCACGCCAGATCCGGGCTGCACGGCTCCAGAAGGAGGAGCCCGACTTGCCGTTCTCAGATTTCGGGGCGGTGCTACTACTGCCCGCCTCGTCCTGACTGGAGGCTTCCGCCTCGTCTCTTACAGCCGTGGCCGGCTGTGTTCTAAAATCGCTCATTGYTCCAAACTATCAAACGGGATCGCTGTCCCCATAGGGATCAGATAGACCAAGACCGGCCAAAATGCGAGTCTCCAGCCTCTCCATTCTTTCCGCATCGCTCTCAACAAGGTGATCATAGCCGAAAAGATGCAGAAAGCCATGCACCAGAAGGTGGGTCAGGTGCTCATCGAAAGACTTGCCAAGATCCTTGGCCTCTCGCACCAGCGTCTCATGGGCAAGGATGATATCGCCGAGCATCGGCCCCGGCATCTTGCCCGGCGTCACCGGAAAGGCGGGAAATGACAGCACGTTTGTCGGCTTGTCCTGGCTGCGCCACTCGGCGTTGATCTCGCGAATGGACGCATCGTCGGTAAAGACCATCGACACTTCCGGCGGCGTTTTCGGAAACGGCTGCTTTTCTTCCCGCTTCAGGAAATCGGCGCTCGCGCCAAGGACGCGCTCGCTGAGCGACGCAAGTTCCGCCTCGGACGGCCACGGGCCCTCCTCGACACTGATCTGGATATCAAGGCTCGTCATGATTGGCTTGCTTCCGCCTTTAGCGGTCGCTTTGCTCGCTTTCGTCATGCACCGCCGTCGTCGCCTCATAGGCGCGAACGATACGGGCAACCATCGGATGGCGGACGACATCGACGTCCTTGAAGCGGATCACCGATACGCCTTCGACACCCTTCAAAATCTGCAGGGCTTCGACGAGCCCCGACTTCATGCCGCGCGGCAGATCGACCTGGCTTGGGTCGCCGGTGACGATCATCCGGCCATTTTCGCCGAGACGCGTCAGGAACATCTTCATCTGCATCGTCGTGGTGTTCTGCGCCTCATCGAGGATGACGGCGGCATTGGCGAGCGTGCGTCCACGCATGAAGGCGAGAGGAGCGATTTCAATAACACCGGCGGTGATGGCACGCTCGACCTTGTCGCCGGGCATCATATCATAGAGCGCGTCATAGAGCGGGCGCAGATACGGATCGACCTTGTCCTTCATATCGCCCGGCAGGAAGCCGAGGCGCTCGCCCGCTTCGACGGCGGGGCGCGAGAGTACGATGCGATCGACAGCGCCGCGCTCGAGAAGCTGGGCCGCATGGGCCACAGCCAGATAGGTCTTGCCGGTACCGGCGGGGCCAACACCGAAAACCAGCTCCGACCGCTCCAGCGCGCGCATATAGGCGTCCTGCGTCGGCGTGCGGGCGGCAACGGTCTTCTTGCGCGTCGAAATCTGCGCGAGGTTCAGCTTGGCTTTCTTTTCCATGGTCGGCAACTGTAACTGATCGTCAGCGGCGACGGCCATGCGGATGGCGCCTTCGACATCGGAGGATTCGACGGTGCTGCCGTTCTGCAGGCGCCCGTAGAGATAATCGAGCGCCCGGCGGGCCTGATTGGTGGCGACCACTTCGCCGGAGATCGAAACGGAATTGCCGCGCGGGCGTGCATCGATGTGAAGACGCTGTTCGATCAATTTCAGGTTCTGATCGAACTGGCCGAAAAGCTCGCTGGCGAACCGGTTGTTCTCGAATGTCAGCACGAAGTGATTGACGTCTGTCGCGGATGTTTTCGACTGGCGCGGCGAGGATGAAACCAATTCGTGTCCGTTCAAGCGGTCAGGCTCCTTGAGTTGGCAGTCCCTCAGCTTACCACCTCGGCAAACAGACTGTTAGGGCCCGCACCAGTGATTCGTACAGAAACAATGTCACCGATTTGCGATGACTTTGCATCAACATTCACCGATTGCAGCCAGGGCGAGCGGCCGATCAACTGCCCCGGCATGCGGCCGGGCTTCTCCAAAAGCAGGTCGATGGTCTTGCCGATACACGCTTGCGCAAATGCGTTTTGCTGCTCCAGCAACAAAGCCTGCAATCTTTCCAATCGCTTGGCTTTCACATCTTCCGGTACCTGATCGCCGAGTTCGGCGCCCGGCGTTCCCGGACGGGTTGAATATTTGAACGAAAATGCCTGTGCATAACCGACGGTTTCGACCAGACGCAGGGTATCTTCGAAATCCTCATCGGTCTCGCCGGGGAAGCCGACAATAAAATCGCCCGAAAGCGCAAGATCGGGCCTGGCGGCCTTGATACGGGCGATCAAGGCAATGTACTCGGCCGTCGTATGCCGCCGGTTCATCGCCTTCAGGATGCGGTTGGAGCCCGACTGGATCGGCAGATGCAGATAGGGCATCAGCTGCGGCAGGTCACGATGGGCCTCAATCAGGCTGTCGTCCATGTCGCGCGGATGGCTGGTCGTATAGCGCAGGCGGGCAAGGCCCTCGATCCGGGTCAGGCGATTGAGAAGCTCGCCGAGCCCCCATTGTTCGCCATCGGCGCCAACGCCGTGCCAGGCGTTGACGTTCTGGCCAAGCAGGGTGATTTCGCGCACGCCGGCATCGACCAGCTTCTGCGCTTCCGCAACGATCTGGGCGACCGGCCGGGAAACTTCCGAGCCGCGCGTGTAAGGCACGACGCAGAAGGTGCAGAACTTGTCGCAGCCTTCCTGGACGGTCAAGAACGCGGTGACGCCCCTCGCCTTGGTCTTGGCCTTGTCGGGCGCGGGCAGATGCTCGAACTTGTCCTCGATGGCATAATCAGTTTCCAGCACCCGTTCGCCGCGCTTGACACGCTTCAAGGCTTCGGGAAGCCGGTGATAGGTCTGCGGGCCGATGACGAGATCGACGGCCGGCGCCCGGCGCAGGATTTCGTCGCCCTCGGCCTGCGCGACGCAGCCGGCAACGCCGATCATCATCTCGCGGCCTTCGCCGGCCTTTTTCTTCTTCAGGTCACGCAGCCGCCCGAGCGCCGAGTACACTTTCTCGGCGGCTTTCTCGCGGATGTGACAGGTGTTCAAAAGGACGAGATCGGCGTCTTCCATGACGTCGGTCGAAACATAGCCGTCCTTCGCCAGTGCGTCGGTCATCCGGTCGGAATCATAGACGTTCATCTGACAGCCATAGGTCTTCACAAAGACCTTGCGGACCGGCGGGCTTTCAACAGCCATGTCAGGCTTTGCGGATAAAACGGCGATTTCCTGTGTCATGCCCGGTTCCATAGAGCATCAGGGCCCAAAATTGAAGTCCTTTCCGCTACCGCCGCGGCGTCAACGGCCGCGCAGCTTGAGGGCCAGCATCGAGCGGATGCTCTTCTCCACCTGGCGGCTGACGACCTTGCGGTTGCTCTCCGCGGTATAGGTGATCTGCTCGCCATAGATCACATCGACATCGACGGCGCCCTCGTAGAGGATCCCGAGCAAATGCGGCGCCAGCGCGATATCGCCCGGCCAGGCGGCAACCGGCCGGTGATAGCGCCCCATCGGCATGCCGTGAATGCCGGTATAGGCGATGGCGACCGGCTGAACATGGACGACGCCGGTCGGCGACATGGGGACAGCGGCGGCGGCGGCGCCGAACAGCGAGGTCTTGATTTCCAGCAGCCGGTTACCATCCGATGTCGTGCCTTCGGGAAACAGTACGACGATCTCGCCATCGGCCAGCCGCTTGCCGATTTCGTTGACCTGGTTGCCGGTCGTGCGTTTCTGATCGCGGTCGATGAAGATCGTTGCCTGCAGACGCGCCAGAAGACCGAAGACCGGCCAGGCCTTGACGTCGGACTTGGCCACGAACACCACGTCGGCGATCGAGCCGAGAACAAGGATATCCTTCCAGCTGGCGTGGTTCGACACCAGCATCAGCGGCCGCTGTCGGTCCGGCGTGCCATGGACGCGCACCCGGATGCCGACAAGACGGCAGGCCATCCGGTGCCAGAGGCGCGGCAGCGTGCGACGTTGCGGCGTGTCCAGCCAGAGAAACACGATCTGGGCCGGCGCCATGACGAGGGTCGCAAGAACGAGAATTGTCATGCACAGCGTGACGCGCAGCCAATTGATCACGCGCGGACGCCCTTCCTCGGCCGCGGCCTGACGGCGTCTCGTCTGTCTCCAAAGCAGCAGGTCTTGTCGGCGTGGCGGCGCAAGCGCGTCCCTCTCATTGAGCCGATACGGCTAAACAAGATCGAGGCGCATGACAAGGGCGGCCGTTTTGGCGCCGTTAACACCTTGATAATAAGCGCGTCTTTCACCGACCTTGGCAAAGCCGAGTTTCCGGTAGAGAGCGACGGCGGCGGTATTGGTCTCGTCAACTTCGAGGAAAACCGCATCGGCCGCCTGATCGCGCGCCTCGCGCAACGCGGCCCGCATCAACCGCCAGCCGAGACCCAGGCGCGAAAACCGCGGATCGACGCCGATGGTCAGGATTTCCGCCTCTCCGGCCGCAACCCGCGACAGGACGAAACCGCCGACAAGTGGTTGCGAAATAAACGGCCGCGTATAGGCATTGCTCTGGCGGGCGATAAAGCCAAAAACTGTATCCTGGGTCAGCAGGGAATGCAGTTCTCCATCGCTCCATGCTGGCGTGAACCGCAATTTGTGGATGGCTGCCGCCTGCGGCAGGTCCGCCGTTTTCAGGGCGACGATTTCGAATTCGGGCTTGCGGACGAAATAGTCGGTCAGCGACATCTTACGCTCGCGCCACCGCGAAACCGGCCTGCGACTTGACGTCGGGCCCGCGCAGATAAAGCGGGCTCGGCTTGCCCTGTGCAGGATCGGCCGCCGCACCGAGACGGGCGACAAGACGGATGTCGGTGAGGTCTGTTTGCGTAGCGTTTTCCGGTGGGAGCTCTGTCAGATGCCTGGCGCCCGTGCCGCACACGAGGCCGTCGAAATCGGCAAACATGCGGTGGGCTGCCGGGATTTCAAGCATCAACGCTTCGCTGCGTGCCGTGCCGTCTGCCGCAAAGCTCTGGCAATACAGCTCGTCGCGCTTGGCATCGATCGTGGCCAAGATGGCCTGCCCCGGATGCATCTCGCGGGCAGCTTCGGCGATCGCGGCAAGTGTGGAGATGCCGACAGCCGGCACATCGAGCGCCAGCGCAAACCCACGCGCTGCGGCGACGCCGACACGGATGCCGGTGAAGGAACCGGGCCCTATGGTGACGGCAATCCGGTCCATATCCGCAAGCATCTTGCCGCTTTCGGCCAGCGCCTGATCGATAAACGCCATCAGCTGCTCGGCATGACCACGGCCGATATCGGCGCCGGCGGAGGCCAGAACCGTGTCAGTGGTACTGTCATAGATGGCGGCAAAACAGCCCGTCCCAGCCGTATCGATGGCCAGGACGATCATGATTTTTCAACTTTGATGGATAGTCGCGGCACGGATGAACGCTCGCTCAGACGGCTTCGACCGCCTGCACTTCGGGGATGAAATGATGCAGCAGGTTCTGGACGCCATGCTTCAACGTCGCCGTCGAGGACGGGCAACCGGAGCAAGCGCCCTTCATGTTGAGGAAGACCGTGCCGTCGCGGAACCCCTTGAAGGTGATGTCGCCGCCATCCTGGGCCACGGCCGGACGAACACGGGTTTCCAGCAGTTCCTTGATGGTCGCGACGATGGTTTCGTCGCCTTCCTCGAAGAACTCGCCGTCCTGATCGCTTTCTTCAGCGCGGGTCTGGACTGCCATGACCGGCTGGCCGGACATGAAATGTTCCATGATCGAGCCGAGGATGGCCGGCTTCAGGTGTTGCCACTCCTGCGCTTCCTTGGTGACGGTGATGAAATCATAGCCGAAATAGACGCCGGTAACGCCGGGGATCGCAAACAGGCGGGAAGCCAGAGCCGAACCGGCAGCGGCTTCTTCCTCGTCGCGGAATTCCGCCGTGCCGTTTTCCATCACCACCTTGCCCGGCAGAAATTTTAGCGTGGCGGGGTTCGGTGTGGCTTCCGTCTGGATGAACATGTCTTTCTCCGCCTCGGCCGGGATCGCGTTCAACCAGCCTGTTTAGAATTATTCAAAAGAATATAGGCCGTTTGAGCGACCGCTTCAAGATGCGCGGGTCAGCGTTTCGACCGCCCCAGGATCAATTCCGCTGATCCTGCCATGCACGCAAGGCTCAGCTCAGCGCGTCGATTTCCTCGTCCGTCAGAAGATCCGGTATGACGGTGACGGGAATGGGAAACGCGGCGGTCTTGCCGGCGATCGAAGAAACCAATGGGCCTGGGCCATCCTTGGCGGAACCGGCGGCCAGCACCAGGATGGCGATATCGCGATCTTCCTCGATCAGGCTATAGATCTGATCCGTGGCGCTGCCTTCGCGAATGACCATTTCCGGCTCGATGCCGATCGTCTCACGCACCGTCTGGGCGATCTTGGCAAGCGTTGCCTCTGCCTCGGCGCGGGCTTCCGCGCGCATGATGCCTTCGACACCCAGCCACTGCTGGAAGTCGGCGTCGGCAATGACGTAAAGCAGAACAACACCGCCATTGGAGTTTTTGGCGCGCATGCCGGCATAGTGAACGGCGCGGCTGCATTCCGGCGTATCGTCGATCACCGCCATGAATTTGCGGCGGTGACCTTCCAGTCTTGAGAGTCGTGTTGAAACCATGACGCGACTCTTACACCCGATATTTCTGGCTGCAAGGTTTCTTTTGCGGCGAATTATTGCAGGAAGCCGACGATTTCCCGGACCTGTTTCATCGTCACTTCCGCCCTTGCCCGGGCGCGCTCGCCGCCATCGCGCAGGATGCCGTCGATATGGGTGGTATCGTCCATCAGGCGGCGCATTTCGCCCGAAATCGGTGCAAGAACGGTGACCGCCAGGTCGACCAGCGCCGGCTTGAAGACCGAAAATTGCTGGCCGCCGAACTCTTCGAGCACCTGCCCCTTGGTCTTGTCCGACAGGGCGGCATAGATGCCGACGAGATTGTCGGCTTCCGGCCGGCCCTTCAGGCCATCGACCTCGCCCGGCAAGGCATCCGGATCGGTTTTCGCCTTGCGGATTTTCTTCGAGATCGTGTCGGCGTCGTCCATCAGGTTGATGCGCGACAGGTCGGACGCATCCGACTTCGACATCTTCTTGGTGCCGTCGCGCAACGACATGACACGCGGTGCCGGACCGCCGATCAGCGGCTCGACCATCGGGAAATAGGCATGCACCGGCTCTTCGCCGACCTTGATGTCGATGCCGTAATCGGTCCTGCGGATATGATCGCCGAAGTCCATGTTGAACTTCATGGCGATATCGCGGGCAAGCTCCAGATGCTGCTTTTGATCGTCGCCAACCGGCACATGGGTGCCGCGGTAGACGAGAATATCGGCCGCCATCAAGCTCGGATAGGCAAGCAGGCCGAGCGAGACCTGCTCGGCGTTCTTGCCGCCGGACTTGTCCTTGAACTGGGTCATGCGTTCCATCCAGCCAATGCGGGCGACGCAGTTGAATATCCAGGCAAGCTCGGCATGCTGTGGCACGGCCGACTGGTTGAAGACGATGTGCTTCTTCGGGTCGATGCCCGAGGCAATGAAAGCTGCGGCGATCGAGCGGATTTGGTTGCGCAAATCGTCGTGCACGAGCTGGGCAGTGAGCGAGTGGAGATCGACGACGCAATAGATGCAGTCGTTGCTCTCCTGCAGGGCGACGAACTTTCGGATCGCACCGAGATAGTTGCCGAGGTGGAGATTGCCTGTCGGCTGGACGCCGGAAAAAACGAGCGGCTTGAATTCTGACATCGTGTCCTCATTCGGGCTTGTGGAGGGCCCGGCCTCTTCTGTTGCTGTTAGCGGGCTTATGCACACAGGCATAGCGGCGATCAAGAGGCAGGAGGCCTGCGCTATCGCAAAATCCACCCACGGTGACGCAACCGGCCGCCAAGGCCTTGAATCCAAAGACCCAAGTTGGAAATTTTTCCTCTAATATAATGTTTGAATTACCAATGAAGGCAGCAACGCAGCGCATGCATTTTCATGCCTAAGAAGAAAATTCCTTAAAATTGCTTCATTTCAGATGAATTTGCCAATTCGCCACCACAACCAGGTTCTCAGGCCGAGCTCATTCGCGGCATACGCGCGTCAGGGGCGCGGCGAACCGACATTTGCATGTGTCCCGATCCAAAAATGGATGCTGAAGGGGCAATGCCGAGGGGATTGTCATGCGAAACCTATTATCGCTCGCTCTTGCGTGCCTGCTTGCCCTTTCCAATTTCGCCATCGCCGAGGCCAAGGATGACCGTCCGCGCAAGGTGAAGCTTCCCGTGCACAGCCGAACCACGGCTTATGCCGTGCAGACCGTAGCGGTCAGAACAGGCTGCTTTTCGCCGCGACTTGAGGGTATTCTGGCGCATATTGCCATCAAAACCGGGCGCCGCCCGCTGGTGACCTCGGGCCATCGGCCGAGCGCGCATCGCGCCGGCTCGATGCACCGGTTCTGCCAGGCGGCGGATATCCGCGTGCCCGGCGTTTCGGAAAGCAAAATCCTCGCCGCGGCGAAAACAGCGCCGGGCATTGGCGGCATCGGCCGCTATTGCAACGGCATCGTCCACGTCGATACCGGTCCCAAACGGCAATGGGCCTACTGCGGAAAATCGAAACGCGGCTTTCTCAGCGCCAAGCGCCGTTCGGGAAGACGGGCCGCCTGAAGCCTGTCACGTCAAATATCCGTTGGCGGTGCCGCCTTCGTGGCGCCCTTGCGCCTGATGTTACGCCGGATCATCGACAAATCCGCGCCGCCGATCAGGAAAGCGACGGCGAAATAGACGACCATCGAGACGCCGATCAGAATTCCAAGCGCCCCCAACTTAGTCCAGAACGGCGCTCCTGACGCCAGCGAGACGGCAAAGACGCTCCGCAGATAATAGAGAACGCCGCCCATGATCGCGGCGGCGACGACAAGCAGTGCCGTGCGCCGGAGTAGCGCCCATTCCCATGTCAGATGACCGCGGCGCAACAGCGTGACGAAGAGCAGGACCGTGCTGATCCAGCCGGCCGTGGCCTCAGCAACCGCGATGCCCGGCGCACCGAGGCGGGGAAACAGCGTCAGTGCAAGGGCACAATTGACGGCAACGGCGATGGCCGAAAAACGCATCGGCGTCTTGGTATCCTCGCGGGCGTAAAAACCCGGCTGCAGCGCCTTGATCAGTACGAAGGCCGGCAGACCGATGCCATAGATGGCAAGGATGGAGCCGACGACGGCGGTGTTCTCGGCATGGAACGCGCCGCGCTCGTAGAGCACCCGAATGATCTCGTCGGAGAGAACCCACAGGGCAAAGGCAGCGGGAATGGTCAGAAACAGCACGAACTCGATCGACCGGTTCTGCAGGTTGCCGGCTTCGCGCAGATGGCCGCCCTTCAACGCCCGCGCCAATTCCGGCAACAATACGACGCCAACGGCGATGCCGACCACGCCAAGCGGCAACTGGTAGATGCGATCGGCATATTGCAGGGCGGCAATGGCACCATCCTGCGCCGAGGCAATCGCCTGACCGATCAGCTGGTTGATCTGGGTGATGCCACCGGTGATGGCGGCAGGCACGGCAAGAACCAGCAGGCGCTTGACGTTGGGCGTGAAGCGGGGAAATTTGAGACCGATGCTCATGCCGGCATGAAGGACGCCGAAATAGACGACGGCGAGTTGCAGGATGCCTGCCACCAGAACGCCCCAGGAGAGATACCAGGCGGTCGCCAACGGATCGGCGCCGGTGTAGAGCGCATAAAACAGGGCACCGATCATCACGATGTTGAGGAAAATCGGGGCGACGGCGGCAGCGAAGAAATGGTGCAAGGAATTGAGCATGCCGCTCATCATCGCCGTCAGCGACATGCACATGAGATAAGGAAACATCACCATCGCCATGCGCACGGTGAGGCTTGATTTCTCGACGTCATCGGCAAAACCGGGCGCGATGACGAAGCGCACCAGAAGCGGCATCGACAGTTCCATCACGATGGTGATGAGCAGGAGCACCGTGAACAAAACGCCGAACACTTCTTCGGAAAAGCGCTTGGCGCCATCGGTGCCGTTCGCCTCGATCTCCTTGGAAAACAGCGGCACGAAGGCGGCATTGAAGGCGCCTTCGGCAAAGAGGCGGCGAAACAGGTTGGGAAACCGGAAGGCCGCATAGAAAACGTCGGCCATCGGGCCGGTGCCAAGCGCTGCCGCCATCAGTGTTTCGCGGGCGAAACCGAAGATGCGGCTGCCGAGCGTGGCACCGCCCACGGTCATGAACTTCCTGACGAGACTCATGATTCTGCCTTGGCTTTTTTTGTACTGGTGACGGCACGCGTGTGCTGCGGCGCGATCATGCCGGAGGGCATGCGGTCGCGCATCTCGTCGGCTTCGTCGGACATCACGGCCTTCAGCCGCGCGGCGATATTGCTCTGGCGGGCTTCATTGGTGATCTTCTGGCCAACGAGGTCGGTGACATAGAACGTGTCGATGACCTTCTCGCCGAAGGTGGTGATATGCGCGGACGCAATGTCGAGCGACAGATCGGAAAGCACCGCGGTGATTTCGGAGAGCAGGCCGGTGCGGTCGAGGCACTCCACCTCGATGACGGTGAACTTGTTCGAGAGGCTGTTGCTGATGGTGACGGCCGGCGGCACCGTGAAGGCCTTGTTGCGCTTGCGGTGTTTGGTGCGGCTGGCGATCACTTCCGGCAGGCGCTTCTTGCCCGACAGCACGTCCTCGATCATCTTGCCGATGTTCGCCGCGCGGCGCATCTCGTCATTGTCGTCAGGAAACTCGCGATTGACGAGGATCGTATCCAGTGCGCGGCCGTCCGAGGTGGTGAAAATCTGCGCATCGACGATATTGGCCCCGGCCGCCGCACAGGCACCGGCGATCACCGCGAGCAGGCGCGGATGGTCGGGCGACAGAATCGTGATTTCGGTGATGGCGTGGAACTGGTGCGTGCGCACCATCGTCGCCAGCGCCCGGCCGGCCTTGTCGGCGTCGCGGATGAAGCCTGCGTGGCGCAGCTGGTCTTCGAGCGGCACCGACAGAAGGTAGGGCTGGTAGTGCAGCTTGGTATAGGTCTTGCGGTCCTTTTGGCTCCAGTCGGACAATGCGTCGTAGAGAACATCGGCGGCATGCGCCGCCCGCTCCTTGCGCGGCAGATCGGAAAAGCCACCGGACAAAAGCAGTTCGGTCTCGTAGTACAGCGTGCGCAGAAGCTGGCCCTTCCAGCCGTTCCAGACGCCGGGACCGACGGCGCGGATATCGGCGATCGTCAGGATCAAAAGCATTTTCAGGCGATCGAGCGATTGGACCTTTTCGGTAAAATCGATGATCGTCTTGCGGTCGTTGAGATCGCGGGTCTGCGCAACCATCGACATGGTCAGATGTTCTTCGATCAGCCATGCGACCGTTTCGGTCTGCTTGGGCGTCATGCCGAAGCGCGGGCAGAGCTTGCGGGCAACCTTGGCGCCGGCGGTCGAATGATCCTCCGGACGGCCCTTGGCGACGTCATGCAGAAGAACGGCGACGAACAGCGCGGTGCGGTCCTCGATCGACGGCATGAGCTTGAAGGCCAGCGGATGCAGTTCCTCGTCGCGGCCCTGATCGATGCGCGAGAGAACATCGACGGCGCGCAGCAGATGTTCATCGACCGTATAATGATGATACATGTTGAACTGCATCAGCGAGACGATCTTGCCGAATTCCGGGATGAAGCGGCCGAGCACGCCGGCCTCGTTCATCCGCCGCAAAATAAGCTCCGGATTGCGCTTCGAGGTGAGCATCGACATGAACAGCCGGTTGGCTTCCTCATTGTCGCGCACGGCCGGCGTGATCAGGCCGAGCGAACGCGTCACCTGCTTCAAGGCGGCCGGATGGAACTCCAGTCCGTTGATATCGGCCACATGGAAGATGCGGATCAGGTTTATCGGATCGCGCTTGAAGATGTCAGGGCTGGCAAGCGCGATGCGGCCGCCGTCATCGACGAATTCCAGCGTGCCGGCGATCTTGCGGACGCGATGGGTGAAACGGCTGAGAGCGGCGGTGAACCCCGGAAGCTGCTTGGCCTGCTGGTCCTCAAGTGCTGCGCAGAAGATGCGGGTGAGATCGCCGACGTTCTTGGCCACCAGGAAATAGTGCTTCATGAAGCGCTCGACGGCCGTCATGCCCGGATGGTCGTGATAGCCGAGGTTTTCGGCGATCTCGCGCTGGATGTCGAACGACAGCCGCTCTTCCGCCTTGCCGGTCAAGAAATGCATGTGGCAGCGCACCGCCCAGAGGAAATCATCGGCTTTCTGGAAAAGCTCGTATTCCTGGCGCGACAACACGCCAAGCTTGATGAGATCGGCCGAATCCTTCACCCGGTAGAAATATTTGGCGATCCAGAACAGGGTATGGATGTCGCGCAGGCCGCCCTTGCCTTCCTTGACATTCGGTTCGACCAGATAGCGCGTATCGCCGGCCTTGCTGTGGCGCTCATCGCGTTCGGCCAGTTTTGCGGCGATGAAATCGGGGCCGGTATTCTTGACGATTTCGCTGTCGAAACGGGTCTCCAGCTCATCCGCCAGCTCCTTCGAGCCGCAGATATAGCGGGTTTCGAGGATCGCCGTGCGGATGGTCATGTCGCCGCGCGACAGACGGATGCACTCCTCGATCGTGCGGGTCGCATGGCCGACCTTGAAGCCGAGATCCCACAGGATATAGAGCATGAACTCGATGGCAGGCTCGGCCCACACGGCTTTCTTCACCGGCAGCAAGAAGAGAAGATCGATATCGGACCCCGGCGCCAGCGTGCCACGGCCATAACCGCCGACAGCTGTGACTGCGATGCGGGTCCAGGGCTGCGCATTGGCGGCGTTGAAAACCTCGTTGAGGACAAAGTCGTGCAGCACGGTGATCAGCTGGTCCTGCAACCAGGAAATCCGCTCGGCGCATTTCAGCCCGCTACCGTCTTTAAGCAACAGTTCACGTGCCTTTTCGCGGCCGGCCAGATTGGCCTGCTTGAACGCCGCCAAAAGTGCCTGGCGCATCAGGTCGCGATGCTCCGCATGCGCCGATGCGATGAAATTGCACTTGGCCCTGAGTGCCGCGACATTCAGGATATCGGGAAATGACGTCTCATGTATGGTCATCAAAGGCCGACCGTCTTCCTGTCCGGCGGGCTCTGCGCGCCGCTGTCTATGCATGCGCTATAGACCTTTTGTCCGGGAATGGACAGGTCTGTAGCGGTCAAGAATTACCAAGCTGCTTCTTCAGCGCATAAAGCGCGTCCATTGCCTCACGCGGGGTCATATCATCGGGATTGAGGCTTTTCAAAGCCTCCTCCACCTTCGACGGACCGGCCTTCACACGCTCCTCGCGACGGATGGCGACCTGGAACAGCGGCAGATCGTCGATCAGCTGGCTGGCCGGATTTTTCCGGTCTGCATCCTCGAGCTTTGCCAGCACATCCTTGGCGCGCGCGACCACGGATGCCGGCAGTCCGGCAAGGCGGGCGACCTGGATGCCGTAGGAGCGATCGGCGGCACCAGGGCCGACTTCATGCAGGAAGATGACGTCGCCATGCCATTCCTTGACCCGCATGGTGGCGTTCGAAAGCCGCCCAAGTTTTTCGGAAAGTACCGTCAATTCATGGAAATGCGTGGCGAACAATCCGCGGCAGCGGTTCCCCTCGTGCAGGTGCTCGACGGAGGCCCAGGCGATCGACAGGCCGTCGAACGTGGCGGTGCCACGGCCGATCTCGTCGAGGATGACGAGCGAACGGTCGGTCGCCTGATTGAGGATCGCCGCCGTCTCGACCATCTCGACCATGAAGGTCGAGCGGCCACGGGCCAGATCATCGGACGCACCGACGCGGGAAAA
Source organism: Pararhizobium sp. P1_E7 (assembly GCF_056405855.1). Lineage (NCBI taxonomy): Bacteria > Pseudomonadati > Pseudomonadota > Alphaproteobacteria > Hyphomicrobiales > Rhizobiaceae > Pararhizobium > Pararhizobium sp. P1_E7. The sequence continues at coordinate 75,996 of NZ_JBFUBH010000013.1, forward strand.
CAGCCGGTCGACGATGCCGATATGGGCTGACGTTGCAGGCACAAAGGCCCCCATCTGCGCCATGATGGCGATCAGCGCGTTCTGGCGCAGAAAGGTCGATTTACCGCCCATATTGGGACCGGTCAGCAGCCAGATCGCCCCATCGCCCTCGCCGTCATGCGGCGACAGATCGCAGGTATTGGCGACAAAAGCAGCGCCGGACTGACGGCGCAGTGCCTGCTCGACGACCGGGTGGCGGCCGCCTTCGATAGCGAACATCTTCGACGTATCGACCAGCGGGCGGCAATAGGCCTGCTCCTCGGCAAGCGTCGCAAGCCCGGCGGAAACATCAATCACCGCAAGCGCAAGCGCCGCCGCCTTGATCGCTTCGGCTTCGGCAACGACCATAGCCGACAGCCGGTCAAAGGCTTCGAGCTCGATCGTCAGTGCCCGGTCGGCGGCGTTGGCGATCTTGGTTTCGAGATCGGAGAGTTCCGTCGTGGTGAAGCGCATGGCATTGGCCATGGTCTGCCTGTGGATGAAGCGCGCGCGCGCTTCCGGGCCATCGGTCATCGGTCCGGCATTGCCCTGGGTGACTTCGATGAAATAGCCAAGCACGTTGTTGTACTTGATCTTCAGCGACTTGATGCCGGTCTCCTCGGCATAATCGAGCTGCAGGCCGGCGATCACCCGGCGGGACTGGTCGCGCAGAGCACGCATCTCGTCGAGTTCGGCACTGGCGCCGTCACGCAGGAAACCGCCGTCGCGTTTCAAAAGCGGCAGCTCGTCACCGAGAATGGCCGCCAGTTGCTGGACCATATCCTGCGGCAGCGCCCCGACCGCTTGAAGTGCTGCACCCAATTCTTCGGAAAGATCGCCGCGCGCCAGCAGACCGGCAACCTCGACCGCAGACTGGCAGCCGGCAAGGATGCTGCCGAGGTCACGCGGACCGCCGCGACCGAGCGACAAACGCGACAGGGCGCGCGGCATGTCCGGCACGTGTTTCAGCGCCGACCGCAGGTCGCTGCAGAACGCCGGCTGGTCGGCAAGCGCTGTAATGGAATCAAGCCGGGCGTTGATTCGTCCAGGCTCGGTCAGCGGCGACATCAGCCGCTCTGCAAGCAGGCGGGCGCCGCCGCCCGTCACGGTGCGATCGAGCGCCTTCAACAGCGTGCCGTTGCGATCGCCGGACTGCGTTTTCACCAGTTCGAGATTGGCGCGGGTGGCGGGGTCGATGAACAGTGTCGAGGCGGCACTTTCGCGTTCCGGTGCGCCCAGAGGCGGACGTTCGGCGAACTGGGTCTTTTCGACATAGGAGATCGCAGCCGACGCGGCTGCGAGTTCAGCGCGTGAGAAACTGCCGAAGCCGTCGAGCGTCTTGACGTCATAATACCGGGTGACGCGGTTTTCCGCCGTGGCACTGTCAAACAGCACCGCCGGCTGCGGAACCGCGACGCGGCCGAGAACGTCGATGACCGGACGCATCTCCGGATCGTGGAAGACGGTATCGGCAAGGATCAGTTCACGCGGCTCGATGCGCAGGATGTCGGCCAGCAGCCGTGCTTCCGTGGTTTCGGCCAACCGGAAGACGCCGGTGGAAATATCGATCCAGGCAAGCGCGATGGCGGGCTCAGCGCCGCCGCGAATGCGGGCAAGCGCCATCAAATAGTTCGATTCCGATGGCGAGAGCAGCTTGTCCTCGGTGATCGTACCGGGGGTGACGAGGCGCACGACATCGCGCTTCACCACCGATTTTCCGCCGCGCTTCTTGGCTTCCGCCGGGTCTTCGACCTGTTCGCAGACGGCGACCCGGAAACCCAGCCCGATCAGCTTCTGCAGATAATCGTCGGCCGCATGGACCGGCACGCCGCACATCGGGATGTCCTGGCCGAGATGCTGGCCGCGCTTCGTCAGCGTAATGCCCAGTGCCCGCGACGCTTCGACGGCGTCCTGGAAGAACAGCTCGTAGAAATCGCCCATCCGATAGAACAGCAGCGAATCCGGGTTGTTCGCCTTGATCTCGATGAACTGTTCCATCATCGGCGTGGCGGTGGCGCGGCTTTCCTCCGTCGCCAGTTGAACGGCGGTGAGAACCTCGGGGTTGCGGGTGATTGGCTGGGTCACAAAAGTCATGCTGTTCCTAAAAAAGTGGTGCCACACTATCCATGCGCGTTTATAGAAGACAACAACAAAGCGGCTGAGGAGAGCCGTCGCCCACAAAAGCTTGGAGGACCAATGCCCACAAACGACAAGACCAGCCGCAACGTGACCAGCGTGACGGACCAGGAAGCACTCGACTTCCACTCCCAGGGCAGACCCGGCAAGCTCGAGATTTCCCCAACCAAGCCGATGGCCACGCAGCGCGACCTGTCGCTTGCCTATTCGCCGGGCGTCGCCGTTCCGGTCAAGGCGATCGCCGCGGATCCGGCGACCGCCTACGACTACACGACGCGCGGCAACATGGTGGCTGTCATTTCCAACGGCACCGCCATTCTCGGCCTCGGAAATCTCGGCGCGCTAGCCTCAAAGCCGGTGATGGAAGGAAAGTCGGTCCTGTTCAAGCGCTTCGCCGACGTTGATTCGATCGACCTCGAAGTCGATACGGAAGACGCCGATGAATTCATCAATTGCGTGCGGTTCCTCGGCCCCTCGTTCGGGGGTATCAATCTGGAGGACATCAAGGCGCCGGAATGCTTCATCATCGAGCAGAAACTGCGCGAGATCATGGATATCCCCGTCTTCCATGACGACCAGCACGGCACGGCGATCATCGCAACCGCAGGCCTGATCAACGCGCTACAGCTGACGGGCCGCGATCTCAAGACCACACGGCTGGTCTGCAATGGCGCAGGCGCGGCAGCCATTGCCTGCGTCGAGCTCATCAAGTCGATGGGTTTTGCGCCCGAAAACATCATCATGTGCGACACCAAGGGCGTCATCTATCAGGGCCGCACCGAAGGCATGAACCAATGGAAGTCCGCGCATGCGGTCAAGACCGACCGGCGTACTCTCGAAGACGCAATGGACGGCGCGGATGTGGTGCTCGGCCTATCGCAAAAGGGTGCCTTCTCCGAGGCGATGATCCGCTCCATGGCGGAAAGGCCGATCATCTTCGCCATGGCCAATCCCGATCCGGAAATCACACCGGAGGAGGTCTCTACCATTCGCGACGACGCGATCATGGCCACCGGCCGATCCGACTATCCGAACCAAGTCAACAATGTGCTGTGCTTTCCCTACATGTTCCGTGGCGCACTCGACGTGCACGCCTCGACGATCAACGAGGAAATGAAGATCGCCGCAGCGCAGGCGCTGGCAAGCCTTGCCAAGGAAGACGTGCCGGATGACGTCGCCGCCGCCTACCAGGGCAACCGGCCGCGCTTCGGTCCGCAATACATCATTCCCGTACCCTTCGACCCGCGGCTGATCTCGGCCATCCCGGTCGCGGTCGCCAAGGCTGCGATGGAGAGCGGCGTCGCCCGCAAGAAGATCCCGGATCTTGCCGCCTATGGCCGGCAGCTGTCCGCCCGGCGTGACCCGATCGCCTCGACGCTGCAGCGCATCTATGAGCGCGTCCGCCGCCAGCCGAAGCGCATCGTTTTTGCTGAAGGCGAAGAGGTGCAGATGATGCGCTCGGCGCTTTCCTATGCCAATCAGGAACTCGGCACGGCCATGCTTCTTGGCCACGAGGACCGGATGCGCCAGACGGCCGAGCGTGAGGGCATCGATCTCGATCGCCCTGGCATCCAGATCGTCAATGCCCGCATTTCCAAGCGCACCGGTGCCTATACCGACTATCTCTATGCCCGGCTGCAGCGGAAGGGCTACCTGTTCCGCGATGCGCAGCGGCTGATCAACAACGACCGCAATCATTTCGCCGCCTGCATGGTGGCGCTCGGCGACGCCGATGGCATGGTGACGGGCATCACCCGCAACTATTCCACCGCGCTCGACGACGTGCGCCGCTGCATCGACCCGAAGCCCGGCCACCGGGTCATCGGCGTCTCGCTGGCGCTTTGCCGTGGCCGCACGGTGCTGGTTGCCGACACAGCGGTTCACGACATGCCGTCTTCGGAAGAACTGGCCGATATCGCCGAGGAAGCAGCAGACCTTGCCCGCAGGCTCGGCTATGTGCCGCGCGTGGCGCTTCTGGCCTATTCCACCTTCGGCCATCCTTCCGGCGAACGCTCCGAGCGGGTGCGCGAGGCAGTCAAGATCCTCGACAAGCGCAGGGTCGATTTCGAGTATGACGGCGAGATGGCTGCCGATGTGGCGCTGAATGCCAAGGTGATGGAGCAGTATCCGTTCTGCCGCCTGTCGGGACCGGCCAATGTTCTGGTCATGCCGGCATTCCACTCGGCATCGATCTCGACAAAGATGCTTCAGGAACTGGGCGGCTCGACGGTGATCGGCCCGCTGCTCGTCGGCCTCGACAAATCGGTGCAGATCGTCTCCATGTCCGCCAAGGATTCCGATATCGTCAACATGGCGGCCCTCGCAGCCCATAGCGCCAACAGCTAGGCCACCGCTTCTGAAACGCAAACAGCCCGCCCGGGAAACCCGAGGCGGGCTGCTTTATGCGATATGCCGACCTTGATCACTATAGAGCCGAATACGTGTTACGCAGTACCAGAAGCCTGATCAAAAACATTCACTTGCATGTAAACTGCATTCCAAGCCGCTGGGCGGCAGCGCGTCAGCTCGCGAAACGGCCGGCGTCGGCGCCGTAATAATTCAGGTAGCGGCCGGAGATATTGGTGATCGGCAAGACGATCAGCACGTCGGTGGTGCGAAAAGCATGATCAACCACGGCACCGTTGCCGACCATGGCGCCAAGACGCATGTATCCCTTGATCAGCGGCGGCAGAGCGGCCAGCGCCTTGCGCATGTTGATGGCTTCGACCGGCATCAGATCCATCGTGCGGAACAGCTCGGGGCGGGCTGACACGTCCCACTCGCCGCGCACGACCATGTTGTGATGCAGGAAGGACAGCGCCAATGCGTGCTCTTCGGGAATGACGCCCGGAAACGAGCCGCAGCCGAACATGGCATCGACGCCGTATTTCAGCGCATAGGCCCAGTTGCCCTGCCACAAAAGTTCTACAGTGCGCTTGGTGCGGTATTCCGGCAGGACGCAGGAGCGGCCAAGCTCCATGAACGTCTTGTCCGGATGACGCTCCAGCAGCGATCCGACGGAAAATTCCGAAGCCGAATAAAAACCGCCGGTGCGGACGGCGACATCCTGACGGAGCAGGCGATAGGTTCCAACGATCTGATCTTCCGGATCGCCATCGATCGAGGTGTCGAGCACCAAAAGGTGATCGCAGACCAGATCCCAGGCATCGGCGTCACGCTTGCGGCGATCGGCGTCCATCGGAATCTGTGCCTTCATCTCCTCGACGAAGACCTTGTAGCGGACGGCCTGCGCGGCATCGATCTCGGAGGCATTGCGGGCAAGGCGCGTCTCAAGGTTACCGATACGGCCGAGTATGTCGTGCGCCGGGGCATTGACGCCCCGGACGCGGGTCTGCGGCTGATCAACCGCCACAACCAGATCCAGAGTTTCGATTGTCATCGCGCGTCATCCTAAGTCGCTATGATCCTACCCGGCTTAAACCATGTTTCTGCGACAGGATAGTGACATTGGGGCGACAAGAAAACCGTCAAAATCATGGGGTAAGCAAGCGATCGATCTCGGCGGTCAGCACTTTCGGATCGGCAGGCTTGGACAACACAGCGCTTGCTCCGGCCAACAGGAGCTTCTGGCGGGTGCCGGGCTGTGTATCGGAGGTCAGGACGATGACCGGGACCGGCCGGCCGCCCGATTGACGCTCGTGCTGGCGGATGCGTTGCAGCATGGAAAGCCCGTCGCCGCCGGGCATGTTGAGGTCGCTGATGATCAGTTCCGGCGCGATACCGGCGCCAGCCGGCGCATCGAACAGAGTGGCAGCAAGCGCTTCGAAATCGGCAACGACGCGAACGGTGTGACCGGCCCGCTCCAGAACGGAACGCACCATGAAGGCATTGACCGGGTCGTCTTCAGCCAGAAGCACGCCGCCCTCGGCCGGCTTGTCCCGTAGCGCGGGAACATCGCGCAGCATCGGACGGTTGTCGTTGATCGCGTCTCGCACTTCCATTCCCTTCATGCGGCCGCGCAGAACCTCGACCAGCGATTTTTCCCGCAGCGGCCTGATAAGCCAGGCATGATAGCCATCCATCTGGTTGATCGGCCGGCCATTGCGCTCTTCCGGATTGACGAGATACGTCTTGCGCAGCTTCTGCTGTTCAAGCCCCGGCATCAGCGCCAAGAGCCGGCGGAACTGTTGGGCATGACGGTGATCGACGATGATGTCGGTCAGCGGCGCCCCGCTCGACAGCGCCCGCACGGCGACGGCCTGCGCATTCTCGATTGTTCCGGCGCATTCGCAGAAGCCGCCGAGCGTCCTGATCGTTGCAGAAAGCGCTGTGGATGCAGGCCCGGCCGGAGCCATGACCAGCACCCGGGAACCGCCGAGCACGCTTTTTCTGGCAAGAGCGGCAATCGCAAGATCGCAGCCGAGGGCGGGAAAGCGGATTTCGAACGTGCTGCCTGTGCCGGGAACGCTGGAAACCGTCAGGGATCCGCCATATTCCTCCATGATACGCCGCGAGATGGCGAGACCGAGGCCGGCGCCTTGAGCGCGCTGGGCACTGCCGCCGGCCTGCTCGAATTCGTCGAACACCCGTGCCTGTTCCTTGGCGTTCATCCCGGGGCCGCTGTCATCGATGCGGATGACGACCGTTTCGCGTTCCAAAGAGGCGCTGACGAGCACACCGCCGGTATGGGTAAACTTGACCGCATTGCCGACGACGTTGAACAGCACCTGACGCAGGCGCGCTGCGTCGAAATCCATCAGGCCCGGGACGTCGGCCGCAACGGTGGCGCCGATCTCGATCCCCTTCTCATGGGCGCGATGCGACAGCATCTCGACGACACTTTCGATCGTTTCCCGCAAGGGTTCCGGCGCCGGGCGCAGCTGGAACCGGCCGGCCTCGATCGAGGAGAAATCGAGAAGGTCATCGACCAGTTGCACCAGCGCATGGCCGGACTGGCGCATGCCGGCGAGATAATTCTTCTGCTCGCTGGTCAGCCGCGTCTGGCCGATCAGGTGGCTCATGCCGAGGATACCTGACAGCGGCGTGCGGATTTCATGACTGACGGTCGCCAGCAGCCGGGATTTCGCCCGGCTCGCATTCTCCGCACGGCGGCGCGCCTCCTCGCTCTCGCGGGCGATCCGGCTTTCTTCGGTGATGTCGCGGGCGATGCTGTGCAGCATGAAGGCGCCGCTTGCCGGTTCGCGGGCGATCACGTCATGCCAGTCGAATATTTTCGTCCCGGTATCGGTGACGATGCGAACGCAATAGTGATTGGGACCGGGGGCCGGTTCGAATTCGATCCCGAGTGCCTCGCAGGTCCTGCCTTCCGGCTTCGAACACCCGGCCAGCCTGCCGAACACCGAATTGGCCTGGACGATCTTGCCGCCCGGCTCGCGGATGATGGCGATGTCGCCGAGCGCATCATGGATGGTGGAGAGAAGCTGCGAGGTCTCGCTGCGCTCCCAGCGCGTGTCGCTGGCCGTTTCTTCCCGAACCCGCCCCTTGGCGGCGACAGGACTGACGCTGGACCGGTACCAGTCCTTGAGCAGCAGGGCCGCACCGGTGACGCCGGCAAGGGCAAGGCCTGCGGAGAGCACGTAGAGGCCGGCATGAATGCCGGTACCGAGAATGGCGGCGGACCCCAGAAGACCAGCGACGGCCAAGGCCGGTTTCAGCACCGGATAACGCTCTTTCGCCCCGTTAGAACCGTCTTGCGGCTCCAGCAAATGCGGATCATCTGCCAAGGGCGCATCGGATGGGGGCGCACCGGACCCACGCCTGCTGTTCAGCGTGCGTTTCGGCGCGCTGAATTCGGCAGTAATCCGTTTTTTAAGGTTTGGCAGGTCGCTCATGACACCTGCCCTAGCATAGCAAGCGTTTTGATTGGCTTCAGCCGGTCCGTAAAATTTTAAGCGTCGCGCTTTTTCATCTGCAGGAGTTCATCGAGGATGATCGAGCCGGCGCCGATCGTGATGAAACTGTCGGCGAGGTTGAAGACCGCAAAGGACCATGTTGCCGTGTGGAACAGCACGTAATCAATGACGTAGCCGAAAAGCAGCCGATCGACGAGATTGCCGAGTGCGCCCGCAATGATCATTGCATAACCGAGATGCGCAAAAAACCGGTCATTCGGCGTGCGGCGCCACAACCAGATGACGAAGGCCACCACGACCAACCGCATGCCGACAATGAACCAGCCTTCCATCCCAGACAGCATGGAGAAGGCGACACCGTAATTGTAGGTGCGATAGAGCGCCAGCATCGGAATGACCGGCACGGCCTGCTGAAACGGCAGCCAGGTCTCGACAGCCAGCTTGATCGCCTGATCGAGAAGCATGGCCACAATGACAAGAACGAAAATCGGCAGCGGGCGTGAAAAAAGGGCAGTCTTTTCCATTAGGTCCTGTCGTCCAGCGTCAGCAGATGGCGGCGTGCCTCGAACAGCATGATGCCGGTGGCGATCGCCAGATTGAGGGAATCGGCCCGGCCCTGCTGCGGGATGCGGGCGAGCGCGGTTGCTTCCCTGGCAAGCTCCTCGGGCAGGCCGGCCTGCTCATTGCCCATCAGAAGCACGACAGGCTTCTTGCGGTAGTCGATGGTCCGGTAATCGACGGCGCCGGCAAGATGGGTGGCGGCGAGTTGCACGCCGGCGGCCTTCTGCCATTTGACGAACTCGGCAATACTGGCGCGCATGAGTGGCATCGCGAACACCGAGCCCATGGTGGCGCGCACCGTTTCCAGCGAAAACGGATCCGTGGTCTCGCCGACAAGGATGACGCCGGAAGCGCCCGCTGCGTCGGCGGTGCGGATGATGGTGCCGAGATTGCCGGGATCGCGGACACGGTCGAGCGCCACATAGGTTTCGCCGACAACCGGCTTCACGTCGCGCAGATGGGCGTAGCGCTGTTCGAAGACACCGACGACCATCTGCGGATTGTCGCGGCGAGTGATCGCGGAGAGCACCTTCTCACTGACTTCGAGGACCAGCCCGCCGGTGGCGACCGTCTTCAACGCGACCTGCTCGACCTGCGTCTTGCCCTTGGCAGCCTTGGCGTAGACCAGCGTCTTGATGGTCCAGCCGAGATCCAGCGCATCGATGACCAGCTTCAGGCCTTCGGCGATGAAGGAACGGGTTTCGTCGCGCTCCTTCTTGTTGGCGAGCGCCTTGATATCCTTGATGATCGGATTGGCAAGGCTGGTAACTTCCTTGACCTGGCCGACGCGCCGGGGACCCTGATCGCGATGATAGTCGTTCATTTCGGCACCCAACGGCTGAAGAGAGAGGTGGAAAGCGCGCGGCCGGGCTGATTGCCGTCAAGCCCGCCTTCGCGCAGGATCAGTTCGCCCGATTCCACCGCGCCGCCGCGTCCGCGCATCGTCTCGCGCATCAGCTCGTGGATGGAATAGAAGCTTGCGCGGATCGAATAGGCGGTCAGCACCAGCCCCCTGGCGTCCGGCGACAGGATTTCGCGGCAGATGTCCAGCATCAAAGCGAGATGATCGAAGAGCTGCCAGACCTCGCCATTGGGGCCGCGTCCGAATTTCGGCGGATCGGTGAGGATGATGTCGTAGCGGCTGCCGCGGCGCTCCTCGCGCTGGATGAACTTCATCGCATCCTCGCAGATCCAGCGGATCGGCAGATGGTCGGCGCGTCCAAGCGCCTGGTTTTCGCGTGCCCAGCCGATTGCCTTCTTGGAGGCATCGACATGGGTGACTTCGGCGCCTGCCTTTGCAGCGATCAGCGAGGCGACGCCGGTGTAGCCGAACAGGTTGAGCACCTTCAGCGGCCGGCCGGCCGTCTCGACCTGCTCCTTCATCCAGCTCCAGTGGGCCAGCTGTTCCGGAAAGACGCCGACATGGCGAAACGCGGTAAAACGGCCGTAGAACTCGGCATCGAGGATCTGCATCGGCCAGGTTTCGCCGAGTGCCTGCTTCGGGAAGCGCCAGCGCCCCATGCCGTCTTCGTCGGTATCGCCGGTGAAAATCGAGTCGGCATTGTCCCAGACATGCGACGGCAGCGTTTTCGGCCAGAGCGCCTGCGCCTCGGGACGGACGATCCGGTAGGGGCCATATTGTTCGAGCTTCAGGCCATCGCCGCTATCGATCAGGTGATAGTCGCGCGCGCCCTTGGTCTCGAGAATGATCGGAATGCGCTCATCCGGCTTGTCGCCGGTGCGGATGCGAACCTCGGCGCGTGGCGCAGCGTCGGACGCGGCCGGCTTCGGCGACGCCTTTTCCACGAAAGCCTTGCCCGCGGGCCGGGCGTCACCGCTGCGTACCGCCTGAGGTTTGGATTGCTGGGGCTTGGAATGCTGCGGCCGGCTGGCCGGTGCCTGAACGGCACGGCCCTGCACGCCGCGCGATGACGTTGCCGGTGCGGCTTTGCCCTTTGGCCGTCTATCTTTGTCTTTCACGCCGTTTCGTCCGTCAGCTGCTGTGGTTCAAAGGCTGCAAATAGCACCGCTCTTTCTCTTGGCAAAGCTGTTTCCGATCTGCGATACATTTGGACAGACATGATCAGGGAGGATCATCATGGAGATGCAGGGTGAAGAACGCATTGCTGCCCGCCGCGAAACCGTCTGGGCAGCGTTGAACGATCCCGACATTTTACGACAGTGCATTCCCGGTTGTCAGTCTCTGGAGCTGAAATCGCCGACCGAACTTTCCGCCAGCGTCAAGATCAAGATCGGCCCGGTTTCGGCGTCCTTTTCCGGCGACGTGGTGCTGTCGAACATCAACGCGCCGGAGAGCTATACGATTTCCGGCGAGGGCAAGGGCGGCATTGCCGGCTTTGCCAAGGGCGGCGCCGATGTCGTGCTGACCGAGGACGGCGGCGAGACCATTCTGGTCTATGAGGCCAAGGCCGAGATCGGCGGCAAGCTGGCACAGCTCGGCTCGCGGCTGGTGGGCTCCACCGCCAAGAAACTTGCCCAGCAGTTCTTTGCCGACTTCAATGCGGCCGTTTCGGCGCAGGTGGCGGCAAACAGCTGAACGGGATTATTTGGAGGCGGCCGGAAGCAGCGTCTGCGCGGCGATAGTTTCGGCGCGGCTACGGTGCTTTTCGGCTTCCGCATGCCACTTCACCGCTTCATGTGCTTCGTTGCGGGCGCGCTTGCGGTATTTGCCCTGCGTGAACCACGTGGTCAGCGAGCCGACGATCATGCCGAAGATCACCGCGAGAAACAGGAAGACGAAGAACGGTGCCGAGGCCGATAGGACGCTGTCGGTGGGATTGAACGGATTGAACGCCAGCGTCACCATCTGCCGGTTGGCAACCGACAGCACAATGAGAATGATGGCGACCGGAACCAGCACCACGATCTTCAAAAGCTTCTTCATCATCATTCCGCGTCTCCGTCATACCGCCTGCACGGCGCCATCAGCACCGGTCAGACGGCTCATTCATCATCTTCGTCGTCGGCGCCAGGATTAAGGCGCTCGCGCAATTCCTTGCCGGTCTTGAAGAAGGGAACCCATTTTTCCTCAACGAACACGCTGTCGCCGGTGCGCGGGTTGCGGCCGGAACGCGAGGGCCGGTTTTTCACCGAAAACGCGCCGAAACCACGAAGTTCGACCCGATTTCCGCCAGCGAGAGCGTCAGTAATCTCATCGAGAACCGCATTGACGATATTTTCGACGTCACGGTGATAAAGATGCGGATTGCGAGCCGCTACAATCTGCACCAATTCTGACTTGATCACTGTCGCCCCCTCTTGTGAATTTATCTGTGATCTTAAAGCGTTAAGCCCATCGGACTGGCTTGTCCACCTCTTGTGCGGGATGCTTGGCCGTTTTCAAGCCTGCAAATCCGGAAGGCAAGCGGTCATCGGGTTTTTTTCAATCGCCGCCAACCTGCCAAACGGAAACCAGACCGTCAAGAAACAACTTGTCCCGGCCCAGATTTTCAAGGGCGCCAAAAGACGGAAAAGCGTCATATCCCAAGGATTTGACCAGGGCGGCGGCGGCCGATCCAAGCCCAAACGGCAACGATGAGCTGGGCGCTTTCCACTCGATAACGTCCACCCCCTTGCCGACCTTGCGGCTGTCGAGGAAGGCGCGGATCTCGTCATCGCCACCAAGTTCATCGACCAGCTTCAACTTCAGCGCTTGACGGCCGGTGAAGATGCGTCCGTCGGCAAGCTGCAAGGCCTCTTGGCGCGGCAGCTTGCGGCGATCGGCGACGAGGTCGACGAACCAGTCGAAGCTGTCGTCGATCATCGCCTGGATCACCACCTTGGCATCGTCGCTCGGCGGATGGAACGGTGACGGCTCGGCTTTCAGCGGCGCCGACTTGATCTCCTCGAGCGACACGCCGATCTTGTCCATCAGGGTCTTGATCTGCGGATACTGGAAGATAACGCCGATCGAACCGGTGATCGAGGTGTCGCCCGCCACGATGCGGTCGCCGGCAAGCGCGATCATGTAGCCGGCCGAGGCAGCCAGCGTGCGGACATCGGAGACGACCGGCTTCTTCGCCGCGACCTTGCGGATGGCCTTGAACAGCACTTCGCCGCCATAGGTCGTTCCGCCCGGCGAGGAAATGGTGACGACCAAGGCCTTGACCGCGTCGGTTTCGGCGATGGTGTTCAGCCTCTCCAGCAGTTCGCGATCATCCTGGATGATGCCGGAAATGTTGACGCGGGCGATATGCGGCTTGCTGAGCCCGGCCATTTTGCCCGCATCGGAATAGAAGTAGGCGGCGACGCCGGCGCAGAGCACGAGGGCAATGGACATAAGCCGCCAGAAACCGAGTTTCCGCCGAAGCTGGCGCCGGTCGGCGATGGCAAGCTGATCCATGATCTTTTCTCCTCTTCAAGGCCATAGGGAAGACATCGTCCCTTACAAGAAACACACGATTTCAATAGCCGCAGCGCGGCCATGTTGTAACCTAGCTTGAACAAAATTCGCGCCTCCATTGTCGTGGAACAAAAAAATCTCCATATTCGCCGTCATTCACATCGCTTGGCAGGCATGGCATACGCGCTTTTGCGCCGCGATGTATTTTGGATAACGGATCTATTTCATGCTGAATGACCTGCAGTTTTCCGGCGCCCTGCCGCATTCAGGGCCGGTCCTCGCCGACGCCTATACCGTGGCTGCGCGCCATTCGCGGTGGGTCAGGCGGCTGAAAATCATACTGCCCCTGATCGCGGCGCTGATCGGCGCCATTTTCGTTGCCGTTTCCGTGGTGCGCGCCTTTCTGCCGGAAAACCTGCAGATCGAGAACGCGACGATCGAGAACGGCAAGATCGTCATGCAGAACCCGGCGATTTCCGGACGCAACAAGCAGGACATCAGCTATTCGATGAAAGCAGTGCGGGCGCTGCAGGACATCGCCAATCCGGACATTATCACCCTTGAGACGATCCATGCGGAAATGCCCGTCAACGACACGCTGATCGCCACTGTCGAAGCCACCAGCGGCATTTATGACCGCGGACGCAATACGCTGGATATGAACGCCCCTTTCAGCATCACCATGAACAATGGGCTTATCGCCGATTTCGAAGCTGCCTATCTCGACATCAATGCCGGCGAGATGGAAACCAAGAAGCCGATTGCAATCACCATGAACGGCGGTTCCATTGTTGCACAGTCGCTGAGAATGACGGATAAGGGACGCATTGTTACATTTGAAGGCATGGTGAAGGTCGTCGTCGACCCCAAAACCATCCGTAAAACCGCCAACTAGAAAACCGGGGCACATATGTCGGCCACTTCAGCCTTTTCCTTTCGGCTTGCCGGAACATTCATTCTCTTGAGCCTTTTTGCCAGCGCCACTGTCTCTCCCGCCGCCGCCCAGGCGACGACGAGCAAGATGAAGGGCATGCAGCTTTCCAATGACCAGCCGATCCAGATCGAGAGCGACAAGCTGGAAATCAAGGATGCGGAAAGCAAGGCCATGTTCGACGGCAACGTCAAGGTCGTTCAGGGAACGACGACGCTGCAGGCCGGCAAAATGGTGGTTTTCTACAAGAAGGGCGGCGGTTCGATTTCCGGCGGCAATGCCGAGATCGATCGCATCGAAGTGACCCAGAAGGTGTTCCTGCAATCCGGCACGCAGCAGGCGACCGCCGATACCGGCGAATTCAACATGACCGCACAGACCCTGGTGCTGAAGGGCAAGCAGGTCGTTCTGTCGGAAGGCAAGAACGTCTTTAGCGGCTGCCAGCTGAACGTCCAGATGGACACCGGCGAGGCACAGCTGGAGGCCTGCGGCGGCCGCGTCCAGATTCAGCTCGACCCGAAGTCCCAGAAAACGAACTGATGCAGACGCCGACGTGAACATTCCCTTTCTTCACAAACGCAAACGGGGCGGCAAGCCTGATGCGGTCGCGCCTGCCCGCGCCGTCGATAAGGCGCGCTATGAAGGCACGCTGATCGCCCGCGGCTTGACGAAAGCCTATCGCGGGCGCCGGGTTGTGGACGGCGTGTCGCTGGTCGTGCGCCGCGGCGAGGCTGTCGGCCTGCTCGGCCCCAACGGCGCTGGCAAGACCACCTGCTTCTACATGATCACCGGCCTCGTGCCGGTCGATGAAGGCTCGATCGAGATCAACGGCAACGATGTCACGTCGATGCCGATGTATCGCCGCGCCCGCCTCGGCGTCGGCTACCTGCCGCAGGAAGCTTCGATCTTTCGCGGCCTGACCGTCGAGGACAATATTCGCGCGGTCCTCGAGGTGCACGACAAGAACCGCGAGCGGCGCGAAAGCAAGCTCAACGAACTCCTCAACGAGTTCAACATTTCCCATCTGCGCAAATCGCCCGCGGTTGCCCTATCAGGCGGCGAGCGGCGGCGCCTCGAAATTGCCCGGGCGCTGGCGACCGATCCGACCTTCATGCTGCTCGACGAACCCTTCGCCGGCGTCGATCCGATTTCGGTGGCCGACATCCAGGCGCTGGTGCGGCACCTGACCTCGCGCGGCATCGGCGTCCTGATCACCGACCATAATGTCCGCGAGACGCTGGGCCTGATCGACCGTGCCTATATCATCCATGCCGGTGAAGTCCTGACGCATGGGCGGGCCAACGACATCGTCACCAACCCGGACGTCCGCCGCCTTTATCTCGGCGACAATTTCAGCCTGTGAGGCTCAGTCGTTTATCGATGTGGTAAATGGCAACAGCGGCGGCAGGCAAAAACCTGCCGCTTTTGGAACAGGTCTCTTGACCGGGCGCCGGATTTACGCAATTTTTTATGCGAGCAAGAATGCTGCAGCGCAACATTCTTTCGGCGACATTGGATGTTCCTGCTTTCGATAGAGCCGCTCCAATTGCAAACGAGGCCGACAACAGCCGTATTGGGCTGTTTTGTGCATTTTGACGCCGATTGCATCAAAAATCGCCGGCGCTGCCGATATTCATCTTATTTTCCACTTTCGCTTGACCAAACCCCATTAATAAGCAATTTTTGGGCCAGTTGAAGAACTGGTACTTTCACCCCTTGGAAAGATGAGGACCGGCTCGGAGAATTGAGGGGAGTTTCGCGTCCGAATGGCACTTTCAGCCAGCCTCTTTTTGCGTCAAAGCCAGACCCTGGCCATGACGCCGCAACTGATGCAGTCGATCCAGCTGCTGCAGATGACGCATTTTGAGCTGAACCAGTTCATCGAGCTGGAAGTCGAGAAAAACCCTCTCCTGGAATTCGCTCCCAACGACGACGCGCCCATCGGCACGGACCGGCACGGCAAGGACGACCTCCATATCACGCCGGATGAACGCAGCGACCGCGACAGTGCCGAAGGCTCTGCATTCGATCCGCTGGGCGACGTCTACGACAGCACGACGTCTGCGACCGGCGAACGCATGAGCGAACAGCTCGATGCCAATTTCGAGAATGTCTTTCCCGACGACACCGCGCCGCAGCGCGCCGACGCGCCCGAATTGCTCAGCCAGTGGAAATCCATGCCGGGTGGCGGCGAAGGCGAGAGCAGCGACGGCTACGACCTTGATGATTTCGTTGCCAACCGCGTGACGCTGCGCGATTTCCTCAACGAACAGGTTCCGTTCAGCGTGCATGGCGCTGCCGATCTGTTGATCGCCCAGCACCTGATCGACCAGCTCGACGAAGCCGGTTACCTGCATGCCGATATCACGGAGATGGCCGAACGGCTGGGCTGTGCGACGGTGGATGTGGCGCGGGTGCTGGACAGCCTGCAGCAGCTCGACCCGCCCGGCGTCTTTGCCCGCACGCTCAGCGAATGCCTGGCCATCCAGCTGCGCGCGCGCGACCGGCTCGACCCGGCCATGGCGGCACTCCTCGACAATCTGGAACTGCTTGCCCGGCGTGACTTTGCCAGCCTGAAACGGCTCTGCGGCGTCGACGAGGAGGACCTTATCGACATGCTCGCGGAAATCCGCAAGCTCGACCCGAAGCCCGGCACCGGGTTCGAGGCGAGTCCTTCGGAGGCGATCGTTCCGGATATCGTCGTGCGCCCGGCGCAGGACGGCAGCTGGGCGGTGGAACTCAATCCCGACACGTTGCCGCGCGTTCTCGTCAACCAGACCTACTATGCGACTGTCTCCCGTCACGCGCCGAAGAACAGCGCCGACCATGCCTTCCTGACCGAATGTCTGCAAACCGCCAACTGGCTGACCCGCAGCCTCGACCAGCGCGCCAAGACGATCATGAAGGTGGCGACCGAGATCGTCCGCCAGCAGGATGCCTTCCTCGTCAACGGCGTCGATCACCTGCGGCCGCTCAACCTGAAGACCGTCGCCGATGCCATCAAGATGCATGAATCGACCGTCAGCCGCGTCACCTCGAACAAATACATGCTGACGCCGCGCGGACTGTTCGAGCTAAAGTATTTCTTCACGGTCTCCATCGGATCGGCAGAAGGCGGCGACGGGCATTCGGCGGAATCCGTGCGCCACCGCATCCGCAACATGATCGTGCTGGAAAGCCCGGACGCCGTCCTGTCAGATGACGATATCGTCGATATCCTGAAGAAGGGGGGCGTCGACATCGCCCGACGGACGGTAGCGAAGTATCGCGAAGCAATGAACATCCCTTCCTCCGTTCAGCGCCGAAGAGAGAAAAAGGCGATGGCCAAGGTCTCCGCCTGACGACATGAGCGATCGACCACAACCGCGTGAACGGTCGCCGCTTATCCCCGATATCCCAGCAATCAATGGACTTTCGGCCTCATATTTCGGGCTTCTTAACTGTTTCGTTGACTCTCGCAACAACCGGTAGTATGAGGCGGCCGCAATGGGCATAAAGCCTGCCGTAAGCATATCCCTCCAAATCCAGACCGTTCTGACGCAAAATTCTTTTGCGTGCGTGAAATGCTTGGATGACGGATGCGGTTGGAATAGACTGGCTGCGCAAATCACGAAAAGAGAGGAAACTCCATGAGTGTGCGTGTATCCGGTAAACATATGGAAATCGGCGAAACGTTTCGTCTGCGGATCGAAGACCAGATCGAACAAGCCGTAACCAAATATTTTGACGGAGGATATTCAAGCCAGGTCACTGTGGAAAAGTCTGGTTCCCGTTTCAGMGCGGACTGCAAGATACACCTCGATTCTGGTGCGGCCTTGCAGGCAAGTGGCGAAGCGAACGACCCGCAAGCCGCATTTGACGCAGCGTCAGAGCGGATTGCCAAGCGCATCCGCCGTTACAAGCGGAAGCTCAAGGACCACCACAATGGCAATGGCCATACTGGATTTGCTGAAGTAGCCTACACCGTAATGGATTCGGTGCCCGACGAAGACGATGAGCTTCCGGACAATTATGCACCGACGATCGTTGCGGAAAGCTCAAAACAACTGAAGACGATGTCAGTCGCAAACGCCGTGATGGCGCTCGACATGACGGATGATCCCGTTCTGATGTTCCGTAGTCCTGGCAATGAACAGTTGAATATCGTCTATCGACGCAATGATGGAAACATTGGCTGGATTGATGCAGCCAATATCAAGGGTTGAGTGGATCCGCTCGAATGCCGGCTTGCCGGCATT
>NZ_JBFUBH010000014.1:0-91063 GCF_056405855.1 Pararhizobium sp. P1_E7
GATGAAAGACCTGAATGATGAAAGACCTGAATAGACATTGGAGCAGGCCATCGCCGGCATTGACGCGAGGCTGGACGCCGGGCCATGGTCGGCTATGCCGTTTCGTTTTGTCCATACCGCCGACCTTCATCTCGATTCACCCTTGCGTAGTCTTGCGTTGAAAAATCCGGACCTCGCCGAGCTGGTGCGCGGCGCGACCCGGACGGCGCTCGCAAGGATCGTCGATCTGTGCCTGCAAGAGGGCGTCGATGCCCTGCTGATTGCGGGTGATCTCTATGACGGCTCGCAGACATCGATGAACACGGCACTTTATCTGGCGAGCGAATTGCGCCGGCTGGAGGCCGCCGGAATCCGGGTGTTCCTCATTCGCGGCAATCACGACTCACAATCGGCGATGACGCGTGAGCTGACATTCCCCGCCAATGTGCATGTGTTTACCGGGCGTGCGAAGCCGGTGCTTGCCAAGTCTCTTGGCGATGGACGGGAAGTCCATATCCACGGCATCAGCTTTGCCAATCCGCATGCGCCCGACAGCCTGTTGCCATCCTTCCAGCCACCCATTGCCGATGCTGTCAATATCGGCATGCTGCATACCAGTCTGGCCGGCACGCCTGGCCACGATCCCTATGCGCCGACGAGTGTCGCCGAACTTGCGCGGCACGGTTTTGACTATTGGGCGCTTGGTCATGTCCATATGCGCCAGGTTCACTCCGAGAGCCCGTTGATCGTCATGCCGGGCATGCCGCAGGGGCGCGACATCAACGAGGCAGGGCCAAAGACGGTGACGCTGGTCACTGTCGGCGACGATGGTGTGTTGGAACACCGGGAGCATCATATCGGACAGGCGGTGTTCGAGCGAGTTGTCATCGATCTGAGCGGTGCACAGGACTGGCGCCAGATGCTGGAGAAGGTAGGCGAAGCCCTGTCATCGCTGCGAAATAACGCCGGCGCCGACCATCTCATTCTCAGGATCTCGCTGACAGGCACGACGTCGCTTGCCTGGAAGCTCAGGCGTGACCCCGATTTCCTCTCCGCCGAAATCACCAATCTCGCCGCCGGTCTCAGCGGTTGCTGGGTCGAGAAGATCGATATCGATTGCCGGAGCATGGAGGCGGGGGCATCTCAGGCGGGGCCCGATCCTGTGGAGGAACTCGCCGGCCTGATCCGCACCGACGTGTTGGCTTCGCACGCCTTTCGCCAGGAAGCGGGAGCGGTGCTCGATGAGCTATTGCTGCAGTTGCCGCGCGAATTGCGCGAAAGCCTGGCCGTCGATGAAGACGCTGCCGGGCGTTTTGCCGAGGCCATGGCGCTCGCCGGCAGCGATGACGTCCTTGCCTATCTGCATGGCGGTGATGCGGAGGCGGATCGCTGATGCGCCTCAACCGTCTCGATCTCGTTCGCTATGGTAAATTCACCGGACGCAGCCTGGACTTTGGCGAGGCCCGTGTCGGCAGTCCGGATTTTCACCTCGTCTACGGTCCGAACGAAGCGGGCAAGTCGACGCTGTTTTCCGCGTTCCTCGACCTTTTGTTCGGGATTGAGCGGCTGAGCGGCTACGGCTTCCTGCATCCCTACGCGACGATGCGCGTCGGTGGTGTCATCGAGACCGGCGGCAAGGTGCATGCCGTCTCCCGCGTGAAGCGCAACCAGAATTCGCTTTTGGATGGCGCTGATCAGGCCTTGCCGGACAATCTGTTTTCGGCGGCGCTCGGTTCGATCGACCGGGCGACCTACCAGATGATGTTTTCGCTCGACGACGACAGCATCGAAAAGGGCGGCGAAAGCATCCTGAAGAGCGAAGGCGAACTCGGTGCTCTGCTGTTTTCGGCCAGCTCCGGTCTGCCGGACAGCAGCGCCATCCTGTCCGGCCTGAAGGCGCAGGCGGACGCCTTTTACAAGCCGCAGGGCCGCAAGCACAAGCTGGCGGAGTTGAAAGCGGACCTTGAGGCGCTGAAGGACGAAAAGGCCGCCATTGATATCAATGCCCGCGAATTTGCTGGTTTGCGCAAGGTGCGTGACGCAGCTGCCGAGCGGCATGAGGTTGCCGTGAAGGCGCGGGCGGAACTGCGCGTTTGCCTCGACCACGCCCGCGACCGCATCGAGGCGCTACCGCTTCTGGCGCGGCTGCGCGGTTTACGCTCCGAACTTGCCGCCTTCGCCGACCTGCCGGAGCCGCCGGCCGCCTGGCATGTGCTTTTGCCGCAATTGCAGCGCGAGGAAACCGAGATCGATGCCCGGCTGACGCAGCTGGAAGGCGATATCGACCGGAGAGCCGCCGAGATCGCTGCCATCGAGCGGGATATCGCCGTGCTGGCGCTTGCCGGCGATATCCGCGATCTGGAGAGTTCCGGTCTGGAGGCCCGCCACCGGACAGCCGCAAGCGATATGCCCAATCGCCTCGACGAGCGTGCCAAGATCGTCGCCGACATTGCCGTCCGTATAGGCCGCCTTGACCGGGCCGATATGCCTGACGCCGCGGCGCTCATTCTGCCGGCTGCCTTAACCGGCCGGCTGCAGGATCTGGCGCAAAAACATGCCGCGCTCAGCGAACGGCTGGACGCAGCCCTGCGGGAAAAAAACCATGCCGAGGCGGAAAATGCGGAGGCTGTGAGGGTACAAGCGGCACTGCTCGCTACTGAAGGCTCGGCACGCGCCGGCGATCCGGCACCGCTGGTTGATCTGCTGCGAACGCTGCGCCAGAATGATTGCCTGCTACGCCAACAGACGGCAAACCGGCAAATTGCCGCGCTGGACGACGTTCTGGCCGACAAGCTTGCTACGCTTTCGCCCGCGCAGCTCGATGCGGACAGCCTGGCAGCCGTTTGCATCCCCGACGAAACCGATATTGCCGAGTGGACGGCGCGGCGATCGGCGCTCACCGAACAGCTGAAGCGGCTCGATGACAGGATCGCCGAAGAGACGGCGCTGACGGCTGCYGACGGGGCGAGGCTTCAGGAATTGACGCGAACGGGGGGCTTTGCTGCCGACGATGCCGCATTGGCGTTGCGGCAGGAGCGCGATCGTGCCTGGCAGGCGCATGCGCAGCAGCTGGATGGCGACAGCGCCCAGGTTTTTGAAGCCGTGCTGCGGAAAGACGACGAGGCGACGGCGCTCAGGCTGGCCCGATCGCAGGATCTTGCACAGGCAAGGGGGCTTTCGCTGTCCGTCGCCGAACGCAACGGCAAGCTTTCGGCCTTTCGCCAGCAGCATGAGGCAACCCATGCGGCGATTGCCGCGCTGCGGTGGGAGATTTCGACTGCAGCCGTTGCTTGCGGGTTGCCTGAGGATACCAAGCTGAACCAGTTGGTGGTGTGGCTTGGGCGCCGGGTGGCTGCCCTTGAGGTGCGCAACCAGCTTCGCGCGGCACGCCAGGATGCGCAGCTTGCGGCGGCGGACGAAAACAAGGCGATGGAACGCCTGAAACAGGCGTTGGAAGACCAAGGCGTGACGAAGGACATGCCGGCGCGGCTGGAAGACGCCATCGTCCTGGCCGAGCGCATTGTCAACGATCTCCAATCAGCCCACCGAACCCATGTTACGGCGGCGCAAGCTGTGGAACGGGCCGAGGCGGCTCTGCGCACGCGCACGGCCGCATGGACGTCGGCCGGCTCGGACATGGCTGAGTGGACTGCGCGCTGGCAGGAGACCATCGGGGCGACATGGCTGGCTGAGGCCGCGACGCCCTTGTCGCCGCAGGAAATCGCTCCTGTTCTGATCATTCTTCAGGATCTGGACAAGCTGATCCAGAAAAAGGCGGACCTCGACCATCGAATCGATGGCATGCGCAAGGACCAGTTGGCCTTCGCGGCTATCGTTGGCTCACTCGCCGAGCGCCTTGGCATGGCGACACCGGACGAACCGCTCGCAACGGTTCAGGCCATTCGTGACAGGTTGGCGGGCGCCGAACGGCAGGAAGCGCTTTTCCGGCGTTTTACCGGCGAAAATGACGCGCGCAACGCAGAACTCCGGACTTTGGTAGAAGCGCGGGAACGCCACGACGCACAGAAGCGCGGCATGCTTGATCTGTTCGAAAGCGGCTCGCTGCTGGAGGTTGGAGCCCATCTGGAAACGGTCAAGGCGCGGCAGCGCCTGCGCGAGCGGATAGCCGAGGCGGAAACCGATCTGGCGGCCAGGCTCGCCGTTAGCCGTGCGGACGAGGCGGAAATGCTGTTGAGTGCCGTCGATGCCGACGGGCTGCGGCTTGAAATGGCGGCCCTGCAGTCCCGGCTTGAACAAGCCGACCGGGACGGGGCCGAATTGCATGCCGAGCGGCGTGATGCCGAAAAGGCGCTGGCCGCCATCGGCGGCGGCGATGCGGCTGCGCATATCGACGAAAAGCGCCGCACGGTGCTTGCGGAGATCGAGGAGCGGGCGACCGCCTATCTGCGGCTGCGCATGGGCATTCTTGCCGGTGAAACGGCGCTCAGACTCTATCGCGAGCGGCATCGCAGCGCCATGATGCGCCGGGCGTCAGTGGCCTTCAGCGTCATCAGCGGCGGCGATTATGAGGGGCTGACGACACAGGCCGAAAAGGGTGAGGAGTTCCTGATCGCCAATGCTGCCGGTGGCGGCTCGAAACTGGCGCGGGACCTGTCCAAGGGGACCCGATTCCAGCTCTACCTGGCGCTGCGCATGGCGGGTTATCACGAGATCGCCGCAACGCGCGAATCGCTGCCCTTCATCGCCGACGATATCATGGAAACCTTCGACGACGGACGTGCCGGGCATGCGTTTTCCCTGATGGCCGATATGGCCGGGGTGGGTCAGGTGATCTATCTGACCCATCATCAGCATCTCTGCGACATCGCCCGCGAGGCTTGCCCGGACGTGACGATCCATACGCTGTGATCGAAGGGACGGCCGGGCTTGCCTGAGCCCGGTCCGAAAGGGCCCAAGCAGCGGCGGCAGGGGAGACATTGGGCTGGAAAGCGCTATGTTCCATTATTCAACTGTAACCGCTGCGTTGGCGGCAAACACCAGGAGCCATCGTCATGGAAATCAAAGCCTGTGGATCACGGCCGTCGGTTCGCCCGCCTGCAGACTATTTTACCGGCAGCGTTCGGCAGGACCCGATACACGACGCGCCGGAGCCGGCCCGGATCCGTTGCGTTTCGGTCACTTTCGAGGCGGGCGCCCGCACGGCCTGGCACACCCATCCGCTCGGCCAGACCCTGATCGTCACCTCAGGCAGCGGCCTTGCCCAGGCCTGGGGCGAACCGGTTCGCGAAATCAGGGCAGGGGATACTGTCTGGTTCCCGCCGGGCGAAAAACACTGGCACGGTGCCTCGGCCACAACCGGCATGACCCATATCGCCATTCAGGAAGCACTTGACGGCAAGGCGGTCGACTGGCTGGAACTTGTGAGCGACGACCAATATCAATCGAAATGATGCGTCCCGCCAGGTGCCGCCGACGTCCGGGCCGATGATAGTTGCTGTTTGCGCGTTGCAATAGCCGGGTGAACACAGCTATCTGAAGGCAAAAGGTTTCGCGTCTCGGCGGCATTTGCCCGCAGACTGCCGCTTAAGGATTCGCCGATGTACAATTTTCATGTTGGGCAGAAGGTCGTCTGCATCGATGACAAGTTCAAGAACGTCTCGATCGATCAGGGCATCCGCAAGGGGCAGATCTACACCATTCGTTGGGTCGGCCCCTACAAGCACTATATCGACGGTGAGTTCATCGGCGTGAAACTGGCGGAAATCCACCGGGGAAATGACGATGGCCCGGAAGGCTATGGCGCAGCCGACATGCCCTATCGCGCGACGCGCTTTCGCCCGTTGTTGAAAGACCGGCTGTCGGCGCTGAAGAACCTTTTGGCACCGACGCCGAAAGGCGAAAAGCCCTATATGCCGGACGCCCCGGAAGAGCCCAAGCGCAAGGCGCCGGTTCGGAAAAAGGAAGAGGTCTAGCCGACTCCAGCGCCGCGAGTCGGCCATGACGCGCAGGTCGCTGTAGCACTTAGATTTTGCTGCGTGAAACCGTCCGCTGACGCGGGCGCGTTCAATTCGGATCGACGATCTGTTCCCTGCGCACCAGCCGCAACGAGCGGTCCGGCTGGATGATATAGGTTTCCTCGGCCGGATGACCGTATTCGTCATTCAACTGGTGGTGAACGACGCTGCCGGCGGGGGCCTTGGTCAGTTTGGTCGCCGGTTGGCCACCATAGGTGATGCTGCCAGGGATGGGGGCTATTTCCGGCATCGCGGTACAGGCGGCAAGACCTGCGGCAAGCGTTGCAGCCAGAATTGCTTTCCTCATGTGATATTTCCCTTTCACCGCCCGGATCGCCAGTCCCGATACTCCGTTCCAAGGAGCTGGATCGGCTCGCATTTTCGTTCGCAAACACATGGCAACGCCTTTGCCATATAGCAAGAGGCGTCAACGCGGCTGCTTGAGAAAGCGTTCAAAAATGAAGATTTCTGAGATCGTGGGAATCTTTATGCGGCGGGTTACTAACCCGCAAACCATAGTTGTATGGAATCGCCGCTGCAAGTATTTTAGCCGCTGTTCCACCGGAGTTTCCGCTAGAATCGATTGAGCATACATGGCGACTGGCAAAGAGTATTTCATAGGCGAAGAACGCTTTACCCCATCGCAATTTCGGCGCTTATCCCGCGCTCGCAAAGTCGAAGCGATGGTTCAGTGGTTTTACTCGAATTATCAAGATCCTGTTCACGAAACCTCTTACAATGGCCGTGAAGGTGGATACCTGTGGAATCACGGTGGCCCTTATGACGCCGACGAAGAGCTTCAAGATGAGTTCTCCGATCTAGCGGACTTCGAAGTGATCCAAGACGCTGTGTCTGAAGCAACTAGCGACGGCATCTATGAGTGGGCGCCCATTCGCAGCGACCACGATGATTATACCGACGACGACTATGATCGGGATTTACGCCTTCGCGAAGGCGAGCCTGATGACGGCATATACTCTATCAATGAGCCGTTGCCGGATATCTCGGATTTAGTTGAGGATGAAGATGAGGAGGAGGCAAATCGATTTCCTGAGTTGCCGCCGAGCCAAGCCTATCCAACGGATGAGAATGACCGCATTCTTACCGACGAGCGCGGTCGTGGCTTAATCGTGGACGCGCCGACACCATCGGGCGTAATTGGCGGTGGCTCGCTAAATGAATATGTCATAAATGGCCCGGCATATCTCGGGGCAGCCTTCGCCGGATCATCATTCGCAACTGGCGATAGTCTGCCAAGTCAGGCTGCAATTGAAGCCCTCCGCCTAGAAATGCTCGACCGCCTTGATCAGTTGGAAGTGATCATACGGCAGAATCAAAATGTCGCGCCGAACAGGGGACATAACCATCCACCGGAATTGCTTGAGATTGAGCGCCCTGTCACTCAAGAGCAGTTTCAGCAGGTCGTTGCCGCGATTGAAGAGGTAAGACAGGAAGGCGAAAGCCCCGCGCCCGACGTTGCTAACGTCGAAGCACAGATATCCATCTTTAGAAGAATTGCGAAGGTGTTGGCCGTGACGGTGCTTGGGGCAGGGTTTTTTGTGATGACGGAAATCGCCAGCCTTGAGATAGGACTGGCTCACACTCAGCATCGGCAGGCGGTCATTGACGCTCTCGTGAAGGCGTCTGATTCAGCTTTGGCGTGGGTGCAAAGCTTATCGCCGATGTTCTGATCTCACCAGCTACACAAGGGACATACACAAGGCTGCTACACAGTGGTGCGATTGGCGTCTGATAAGCATTTGAAAAAATGGTGGGCGATGAGAGACTCGAACTCCCGACATCCTCGGTGTAAACGAGGCGCTCTACCAACTGAGCTAATCGCCCTTCGCGAAGCAGAAGCAGTGTCTGCCGCGTCGGTGGCCGTGATCTATGCGTATCGGCGGAAAACCGCAAGAGCGGAATGGACGATTTTTTCGATTTTTTTTCAAACTCCCATGTTCGCTGGCTGTCGCCTGATAAATCGGATGTGGAAAACCGGCAGGCCTATGATGAGCTGCAACGGGGAGGGCTGTCGGGGCAGATTATGATGCAAGGGGAAGCGCTTGTCCGATGTTCCGGAATATTTGCAGGTGCTTTTTCGGACCTGTGGAAACAATTCGATGGCTGTCACTGTTTTGTCTCCAAACCTGCTTGACACCCAAAGACGAACCTCGTAGTTAGCCGCTCATCGAAACGGCCTAGCCGCTTCGAGCGGATGCAAAAGCATCCGGACGACTTGAAATGAAATGCGCGGGTGTAGCTCAGTTGGTTAGAGTGCCGGCCTGTCACGCCGGAGGTCGCGGGTTCGAGCCCCGTCACTCGCGCCATTTCAAGAATAGCAGATTCTGCTTATGTCCGGGGGTTTTGTACTATAATGCGCGGGTGTAGCTCAGTTGGTTAGAGTGCCGGCCTGTCACGCCGGAGGTCGCGGGTTCGAGCCCCGTCACTCGCGCCATTTTCCGCTAAGATTTCAAATGCAAGTGTGATTTGAAAGCCGGCGGGACCTTTGGTCCCGGTCGGTTCTTGCCGTCTGGTGAAATGTGCCTCCGGTTGAATTATCCGAGCAGTGTCTGGCGCTTCACAACGGAAGCGGCCTTTGGTCATGCTGAGAATCGGTCCCCCTCCGCACAGTGCACCCGGGACATCTCAAGAGCCTTTCGTATTGGGCGATCCGCCGCGGACTTTCGGGCAAATGCGAGGCGGCAACATCGCTACCCATGCAAAACGCGGATGGGGGCCATGCAGTCCTGTTGCAGCTCCCTCCGGCTGGCGGCCTGCGCCTCCGCCACCCCATCCCGGGATTTTTCATTCCGATTTCAATCGATTTTAGCAAGCGCGACCATATGTCCCCGGCGCTGCCGCGAAAAGGCTTGGCGGCCGGCCTTGCACGGCCCGGTCGGGATTTCGCGGTATTTACGCCTGCTTACCTAAGATCCAAGCTTTTGGGCGGTCTTCATTCCGGACACACAAGGGGGTGAAAACCGTTCTGAAGGCTTGCACAGCGGCGCTGGCTGCGCTAACCACTTTGGCGTTGCAACATATTTTTCGGCCTGTGAGCCTTTGTTTTGCGCTTCTCCAGCGCGCCTCGCAGGCAGGGACGGATACAATGACAGACCTTCTCGGCTCCTATATTCCGATTGCGATTTTCATCGGTATTTCGCTGGTTATCGGGCTGGCGCTGCTGATCGCGCCGTTCGCAGTCGCTTACAAGGCGCCTGACGATGAAAAACTTTCGGCCTATGAGTGCGGCTTCAACGCATTCGATGACGCCCGCATGAAATTCGACATTCGATTCTACCTCGTGTCGATTCTCTTCATCATCTTCGATCTCGAAGTGGCATTCCTGTTTCCCTGGGCCGTATCGTTCAAGGACATGGGCTGGCTCGGCTTCTGGTCGATGATGTCGTTCCTCGGCGTGCTGACCATCGGCTTTATCTATGAATGGAAGAAGGGAGCGCTGGAATGGAACTGACATCCAGCACGACGCTCGTTGCGCCAAAGCCTAAGGGGATCGTCGATCCCTCGACCGGCAAGCTGATCGGCAGCAATGACAAATATTTCGGCGAGATCAACAACGAGCTCGCCGACAAGGGTTTTCTGGTCACCTCGACGGATGAGCTGATCAACTGGGCCCGTACTGGCTCGCTGATGTGGATGACCTTCGGTCTGG
The DNA here is from genome assembly GCF_056405855.1 of Pararhizobium sp. P1_E7. Taxonomy (NCBI): domain Bacteria; kingdom Pseudomonadati; phylum Pseudomonadota; class Alphaproteobacteria; order Hyphomicrobiales; family Rhizobiaceae; genus Pararhizobium; species Pararhizobium sp. P1_E7. Next base: position 9,625 of record NZ_JBFUBH010000014.1, read on the forward strand.
CCTGCTGCGCCGTCGAGATGATGCAGATGTCGATGCCGCGTTACGACGCCGAGCGTTTCGGCTTTGCGCCGCGCGCCTCACCGCGCCAGTCCGACGTCATGATCGTCGCCGGCACGCTGACCAACAAGATGGCGCCGGCGCTGCGCAAGGTCTACGACCAGATGCCCGAGCCGCGCTACGTCATTTCGATGGGCTCCTGCGCCAATGGCGGTGGCTACTATCACTATTCCTATTCGGTGGTGCGCGGTTGTGACCGCGTCGTACCGGTCGATATCTATGTGCCGGGCTGTCCTCCCACGGCAGAGGCTCTCCTTTACGGGGTGCTGCTGCTGCAGAAGAAGATCCGCCGCACAGGCACGATCGAACGGTAAGGGCAGGGGACTTGAACATGAGTGAAGCCCTGAACGGACTTGCTACCTATATCCGCGAAACGCGCGGCGCCTTGATTTCGGATGCCGTCATCAGCTTTGGCGAGCTGACGCTGACGTCGACATCGGACAATCTGATCGCGCTCTTGACGTTCCTGCGGGATGATCCCCGCTGCGGCTTCGTCAATTTCACGGATATTTGCGGCGTCGACTGGCCGCAGCGTCCCGATCGTTTCGATGTCGTCTATCATATGCTGTCGCCGAAGCAGAATCTGCGCATCCGTGTGAAGGTCGCAACCGGCGAAGATCAGCCGGTGCCGTCGGCTTGCGCCGTCTATCCGGGCGCCGACTGGTTCGAGCGGGAAGCCTATGACATGTACGGCATTCTCTTCACAGGCCATCCGGACCTGCGCCGCATCCTCACCGACTACGGCTTCGAGGGCTATCCGCTGCGCAAGGACTTCCCGACGACCGGTTTCGTTGAAGTGCGCTATGACGACGAAGCCAAGCGGGTTGTCTATGAGCCGGTCGAATTGAAGCAAGAATTCCGCAACTTTGACTTCATGTCGCCTTGGGAAGGGACGGACTACGTTCTGCCCGGTGACGAAAAAGCAAACGCGAAGTGACAAGGAAGGCCGGCGGCCCCGCAAGAGCGAGGGCCTATCCGGCTTGGAGCAAGCGGCATGAATGAACATAACGTCCGTAATTTTAATATCAATTTCGGACCGCAGCATCCGGCGGCGCACGGCGTGTTGCGCCTCGTGCTGGAGCTCGATGGCGAAATCGTCGAGCGTGTCGATCCGCATATCGGCCTGCTGCACCGCGGCACCGAGAAGCTGATCGAAACCAAGACCTACCTGCAGGCCGTGCCCTATTTCGATCGGCTCGACTATGTCGCGCCGATGAACCAGGAACATGCGTATGCATTGGCGGTCGAGAAGCTGACGGGAACGGAAGTGCCGATCCGCGGCCAGTTGATCCGCGTTCTCTACTCGGAAATCGGCCGCATCCTGTCGCACCTCTTGAACGTCACGACGCAGGCCATGGACGTCGGCGCGCTGACGCCGCCGCTCTGGGGCTTCGAAGAGCGCGAAAAGCTGATGGTGTTTTATGAGCGGGCCTGTGGCGCGCGCATGCACTCGGCCTATTTCCGTCCGGGCGGTGTTCATCAGGACCTGCCGCACGAACTGGTCGAAGACATCGGCAAGTGGATCGATCCGTTCCTGAAGACCGTCGACGATATCGACGAATTGCTCACCGGCAACCGCATCTTCAAGCAGCGCAACGTCGATATCGGCGTCGTGACGCTGGATGATGCCTGGGCCTGGGGCTTTTCCGGCGTCATGGTGCGCGGTTCGGGCGCTGCCTGGGATCTGCGCAAGTCGCAGCCCTATGAATGCTATGCCGACATGGATTTCGACATCCCGATCGGCAAGAACGGCGACTGCTTCGACCGTTACCTGATCCGCATGATCGAAATGCGTGAATCGGCCAAGATCATGCGCCAGTGCGTCAATCGCCTGCTGGGCGACGCCAAGGTCGGCCCGGTCTCCTCGCTCGACGGCAAGATCGTGCCGCCGAAGCGCGGCGAGATGAAGCGCTCGATGGAAGCCCTGATCCACCACTTCAAGCTCTATACCGAAGGCTATCACGTGCCGGAGGGCGAGGTTTACGCTGCCGTTGAAGCCCCGAAGGGCGAATTCGGCGTCTATCTCGTCTCCGACGGCACCAACAAGCCGTATCGCTGCAAGATCCGCGCTCCGGGCTACGCCCATCTTCAGGCCATGGATTATATCTGTCGCGGGCACCAGCTGGCGGACGTCTCGGCCATTCTCGGATCGCTCGATATCGTGTTCGGCGAGGTTGATCGTTGATGCGCAGGGTGGTCCTGACATTTTTGGCATCGATGCTTGTTGCGGGTCCTGCCTTTGCGCAGGAAACCGCGCCCAAGTCCGATGAGCCGGCGATGAGCGGTTCGTCGGGCAGCGGTATGGGCAGGCTTCTGAGCCAGGGCTATGAGATCAGGGCCGCAGTGCCGAACGGCACGCGCTACATCGTATTTTTGCAAAAAGACCAGTCAGCCTATGCCTGCGAATTCGTCACCCTGACGGCCTCGCGGTGCGGTTCGATTAACTGATAAGGTGCGGGAAGAATGTCCGTTCGTCGACTAGCCGAAGAAAATGTCCAGCCAGCGGCCTTTGCGTTCAGCAAGGAAAACGCCGTATGGGCCAAGGCCACGATCAAGAAATACCCGAAGGGCCGCGAGCAATCGGCGGTCATTCCGCTGTTGATGCGGGCGCAGGAGCAGGATGGCTGGGTGACCAAGGCGGCGATCGAAAGCATCGCCGACATGCTGACCATGCCCTATATCCGCGTGCTCGAAGTTGCGACCTTCTACACCCAGTTTCAGTTGAAACCGGTCGGTACACGCGCCCATGTTCAGGTGTGCGGCACGACCCCTTGCATGCTGCGCGGCTCGGAAGACCTGATCAACCTGTGCAAGAAGCGCATTCACCCCAACCCGCTGACGCCGAACGAAGCCGGCACTTTGTCCTGGGAAGAGGTCGAATGTCAGGGCACCTGCGTCAACGCACCGATGGTGATGATCTTCAAGGATACCTATGAAGACCTGACTGTTCCGCAGCTGGAATACATCATCGACCGTTTCGACGCAGGCAAGGGCGCCGACGTCAAGCCGGGCCCGCAGATCGACCGTATCTTCTCGGCACCCGTCGGCGGACCGACCACCTTGCTGACCCCGGAAAAGAAGCCGGCAGCACCGCGCGCCAAGAAGGTGAGCGATGCCGAAGTCCACGCGGACGCCAAGCCCGCTGCCGCTGCTGCAAAGCCGTCGCTGGAGGACAAGAACCGCCCCGCCGGCATCGCAAAGCCGGATGCTCCGGATGACCTGACGCTGATCTCCGGCGTTGGCCCGAAGATCGAAGGCACCCTCCACGAACTCGGCATCTTCACCTTCGCGCAAGTCGCTGGCTGGAAGAAGGCTGAGCGCGAATGGGTGGACGGCTATCTGAATTTCAAGGGCCGCATCGAACGCGACGATTGGGTCAAGCAAGCCAAGGCGCTGGCCAAGGGCGGCGAAGCCGAATACATCAAAGTTTTCGGCAAGAAGCCGCGATAAGTTAGGTGAACCATGCTCGACGATAAAGATCGCATTTTTACCAATATCTACGGCATCCATGACAAGTCGCTCAAGGGCGCCATAAGCCGTGGCCACTGGGATGGCACCAAGCAGATCCTGGAAAAGGGCCGTGACTGGATCATCAACGAGATGAAGGCTTCCGGCCTTCGTGGCCGTGGTGGTGCTGGCTTCCCGACAGGCCTGAAGTGGTCCTTCATGCCGAAGGAAAGCGACGGCCGGCCGCATTATCTCGTCGTCAATGCCGACGAATCCGAGCCCGGTACCTGCAAGGACCGCGACATCATGCGCCACGATCCGCATACGCTGATCGAAGGTTGCCTGATCGCCAGCTTCGCCATGGGCGCGCATGTCGCCTACATTTATGTCCGCGGCGAATATATCCGCGAGCGCGAGGCGCTGCAGGCGGCGATCGACGAATGCTATGATGCCGGCCTTCTCGGCATCAACAACAAGCATGGCTGGGATATGGACATCTACGTCCATCACGGCGCCGGCGCCTATATCTGCGGCGAGGAAACAGCACTTCTCGAAAGCCTTGAGGGCAAGAAGGGCCAGCCGCGGCTTAAACCGCCGTTCCCGGCCAATATGGGCCTCTACGGCTGCCCGACGACGGTCAACAACGTCGAATCGATCGCCGTTGCCCCGACCATCCTGCGCCGTGGCGCTTCCTGGTTCTCGGCGATCGGCCGCCCGAACAATGTCGGCACCAAGCTGTTCATGGTCTCCGGCCACGTCAACAAGCCATGCACGTTCGAAGACGCGATGGGCGTCCCGTTCCGCGAGATGATCGAGCGTCATTGCGGCGGCATCCGCGGCGGCTGGGACAATCTTCTGGCTGTCATCCCTGGTGGTTCGTCCTGTCCGGTGGTCAAGGCCGAGGACATTATCGACGCGCCAATGGATTTCGACGGGATGCGCGACGTCAAGTCGTCGTTCGGCACCGCCGCCGTCATCGTCATGGATCGCTCCACCGACATCATCAAGGCCATCTGGCGGCTGGCTGCCTTCTACAAGCACGAGAGCTGCGGCCAGTGCACGCCGTGCCGTGAAGGCACCGGCTGGATGATGCGCGTCATGGAACGCATGGTTCAGGGCCGCGCCCAGAAGCGCGAAATCGACATGCTGTTCGATGTCACCAAGCAGGTCGAAGGCCACACCATCTGCGCGCTCGGCGACGCGGCCGCATGGCCGATCCAGGGCCTGATCCGCAATTTCCGTCCGGAGATGGAAAAGCGCATCGATGAATACACGCGGAATTCGACATCGCATGGGGCGGTGCTGCAAGCGGCGGAGTAAGCGATATGAACAGGCCGGAACAGGAAGCAGACAAGGGTACACGGGCAGGATCTGCCGGTCCTTCCATCGGCTTCCAGGCCGGTAGAAACGACCCGTTCGGCATGACCGAGTGGCTGAAGGACATGCCGAAGGTGCCGCTGCATCCGTTGATGCAGCATCCGGCGGCGGCGATGGCGGCAGCAACCGCGATCGGTCTTAGTGTCACCAGCCATATCGCCGGCTTCATGTTTGGGGCGATGCAGGGAATGGCCGGGACGGCGCAGAAGACCGGCGCCGTAGCGGACGAAAAGCCCGCGCCGGGGCCTGCCGAACCGGTGGTCACCACTGCCAAGGCGGCGGATGCCGCGTCGGTGACAGAGAGTGCCAGGCCTGTAAAGGTAGAAGCGGTCAAGGCTGCCCCGGCTGCGACTAAACCGGTGAAGTCTGCGCCTGTGAAGACAGCGCCAGTCAAGGCTGTGGCGGTAGTGGCTGCCGCGGCAATGGCTGAAAAGCCGAAGCGGCAGAAGGCGGCGGCCAGCGTTGTCCAGACGCAGGCGGACGATCTGAAGCGGATTTCGGGCATCGGTCCGAAGCTGGAGCAGGTTTTGAATGGAATGGGCGTGCGGCGTTATGCTGATGTCGCTTTGTGGAGCGATAAGGACGTGCAGCGCATCGACGACCAGCTGGGTTTTGGCGGTCGCATCGCGCGGGACGGCTGGGTCGAGCAGGCAAAGGCCCTGATGAAGGGCTGAGCCAGGGGTGAGATTGAGTTTCGAGCGGGGGCCGGTGGTTTTCGTTCAACAGGTTAGCGTGCCTTTATAATATCTGTTCGCCGCTTTGGCTGGCGAATGAACGACAGGATTGAGTGCGAAGATGGCAAAGCTGAAAGTCGACGGAAAAGAGATCGAGGTCCCGGATCATTTCACGCTGCTGCAGGCGTGCGAAGAGGCCGGCGCCGAGGTTCCGCGCTTCTGTTTCCATGAGCGGCTGTCGGTCGCCGGAAACTGCCGCATGTGTCTGATCGAGGTGAAGGGCGGGCCGCCGAAACCGGCAGCCTCCTGCGCCATGGGCGTGCGCGACCTGCGTCCCGGCCCGAATGGCGAAGCGCCGGAAGTCTTCACGACCACCCCGATGGTCAAGAAGGCCCGCGAGGGCGTGATGGAATTCCTTTTGATCAACCATCCGCTTGATTGCCCGATCTGCGACCAGGGCGGCGAATGCGATCTGCAGGACCAGGCGATGGCCTTCGGCGTCGATTCGACCCGCTACAACGAAAACAAGCGCGCTGTCGAAGACAAGTACATCGGCCCGCTGGTCAAGACCGTGATGAACCGCTGCATTCACTGCACGCGCTGCGTGCGCTTCACCACCGAAGTCGCCGGCATTGCCGAACTCGGCCTGATCGGCCGCGGCGAGGATGCCGAGATCACCACCTATCTCGAACAGGCGATGACGTCGGAGCTTCAGGGCAATGTCGTCGATCTCTGCCCGGTCGGTGCTTTGACCTCGAAGCCCTACGCCTTCAACGCCCGTCCGTGGGAACTCGGCAAGACCGAATCGATTGACGTCATGGACGCTGTCGGCTCGGCCATCCGCGTCGATACGCGTGGCCGCGAAGTGATGCGCGTCATGCCGCGCGTTAACGAAGAGATCAACGAAGAGTGGATTTCCGACAAGACCCGCTTCATCTGGGATGGCCTGAAGACCCAGCGCCTCGACCGCCCCTACGTGAAGAAGGACGGCCGCCTGCAGCCCGCTACCTGGAACGAGGCCTTTGCCGCGATCAAGGCAGCTGTCTCAAAGACCAGCGGCGACAGGATCGGCGCGATTGCCGGCGATCTCGCTTCCGTCGAGGAAATGTTTGCGCTGAAGGAGCTGATCTCCTCGCTCGGCTCGAAGAACATCGACTGCCGCCAGGATGGCGCAGCGCTCGATCCCTCGTTCGGCCGTGCAAGCTATCTCTTCAACCCGACGATCCAGGGCATCGAAAGCGCTGACGCACTTTTGATCATCGGATCGAACCCGCGCTTTGAAGCCTCAGTACTCAACGCCCGCATCCGCAAGCGGTTCCGGATGGCCAATTTCCCGATCGGCGTGATCGGCGAACAGGCCGAGCTGCGCTATTCCTATGACTATCTCGGTGCAGGCACGGACACGCTGGCCGAACTGGTCGCAGGCAAGGGCAAGTTCCTCAGCGTCCTGAAAAAGGCACAGCGCCCGATGATCATCGTTGGCCAGGGCGCGATCTCCGGCGGCAATGGCGCTTCGGTTCTGACTGCTGCCGCCAAGCTCGCAGGCGCCGTCGGTGCGGTGACTGCGGACTGGAACGGTTTTGCCGTTCTTCATACCGCCGCTTCCCGCGTCGGTGGTCTCGATCTCGGCTTTGTGCCGGGTGAGGGGGGCAAGACTGCTGCCGAGATGCTGACTGCAACCGACGTCCTGTTCCTGCTTGGCGCCGACGAAATGGATTTCTCCGCCAAGACCGCCGGCTTCACCGTCTATATCGGCTCGCATGGCGACGAAGGTGCTCATGGCGCCGACGTCATTCTGCCGGGCGCGACCTATACCGAAAAGTCCGGCATCTGGGTCAACACCGAAGGCCGTGTCCAGATGGGTAACCGCGCCGGCTTCGCACCGGGCGACGCCCGCGAGGACTGGGCGATCCTGCGTGCGCTGTCCGACGTGCTCGGCAAGAAGCTGCCGTTTGATTCGCTTGCCGAATTGCGCGGCAAGCTTTATGCGGCGCATCCGCATTTCGCCGCGATCGACATGATCGCATCCGGCGCTAGCGGTGAAATTGCCGCACTGGCACAAAAAGCCGGTGAGATGGGCAAATCGGCGTTTGCGTCTCCGGTCAAAGACTTCTATTTGACGAACCCGATAGCACGCGCGTCCGCCGTCATGGCCGAATGTTCGGCTTTGGCACGCAACAATTTCAAAGCTGCGGCGGAATGAGCGCGAGGGAATAAGACAAAATGGACGCTTTCATTTCGACCTATGTCTGGCCAACGGCCATCATGATCGGCCAGTCGCTGCTGCTTCTGGTCGCGCTTTTGATCTTCATCGCCTACATCCTGCTGGCCGACCGCAAGATCTGGGCAGCGGTGCAGATGCGCCGTGGACCGAATGTGGTAGGCCCGTGGGGACTTTTCCAGTCCTTCGCCGATCTTTTGAAGTTCGTCTTCAAGGAGCCGGTTATCCCGGCCGGTTCGAACAAGATCCTGTTCCTGCTGGCGCCGCTCGTTTCCGTGACGCTGGCCTTGGCGGCATGGGCCGTTATCCCGCTCAATGCGAACTGGGTGATGGCCAATATCAATGTCGGCATCCTCTATGTGTTCGCCATTTCCTCGCTTGAGGTTTACGGCGTCATCATCGGCGGCTGGGCATCGAACTCCAAGTACCCCTTCCTCTCGGCCCTGCGTTCGGCGGCCCAGATGGTCTCTTATGAAGTCTCGATCGGCTTCGTCATCGTCACGGTGCTGCTCTGCGCCGGTTCGCTGAACCTGACGGATATCGTCGATTCGCAGCGTGATGGCCTGGGCACCATGATGGGCCTGCCGGGCTCGTTCCTCGACTGGTACTGGCTGCCGCTGTTTCCGATGTTCATCGTCTTCTTCATCTCGGCGCTGGCTGAAACCAACCGTCCGCCCTTCGACCTGGTCGAAGCCGAATCGGAACTGGTCGCCGGTTTCATGGTCGAATACGGCTCGACCCCGTACATGATGTTCATGCTCGGCGAATATGCCGCCATCTGCCTGATGTGCGCGCTGACGACGATCCTGTTCCTCGGCGGCTGGCTGCCCCCGGTCGACGTCTGGTTCCTCAACTGGGTTCCCGGCATCATCTGGTTCATCCTGAAGGCCTCGATGGTGTTCTTCATGTTCGCCATGGTGAAGGCTTTCGTGCCGCGCTATCGCTATGACCAGCTGATGCGTCTCGGCTGGAAGGTCTTCCTTCCGCTGTCGCTCGCCATGGTCTTCATCGTTGCAGTCGTGCTGAAACTGGTGGTGTGGGCCTGATGTTTTCTCCCCGTTTCGCAAAATCAGCCGGCGCCTCCCTGGCCGGCACGTTTGGAGGTTGATGATGGCAAGTCTGTCGCAAGCCGTCAGTTCGCTGTTCCTCAAGGAATTCGTTGGCGCGTTCTTCCTGTCGATGCGCTATTTCTTCGCACCGAAGTCGACGCTGAACTACCCGTTCGAAAAAGGGCCGGTCAGCCCGCGCTTCCGTGGCGAGCATGCGCTGCGCCGTTATCCGAACGGGGAAGAACGCTGCATTGCCTGCAAGCTGTGCGAAGCAATCTGTCCTGCCCAGGCGATCACCATTGAAGCTGGCCCGCGCCGCAACGATGGCACGCGCCGCACGGTCCGTTACGACATCGACATGGTGAAGTGCATCTATTGCGGTTTCTGCCAGGAAGCCTGTCCGGTAGACGCGATCGTCGAAGGTCCGAACTTCGAGTTCGCCACCGAGACGCGCGAAGAACTCTACTATGACAAGGACCGGCTGCTTTCCAACGGCGACCGCTGGGAACGCGAAATTGCCCGCAACATCGCAATGGACTCGCCTTACCGCTGAGACCGCTGCAACCGGACTGCGCCCGCCACTCAAGGCGGGCGTCAATCAGATTTAGGGCGTTGGCCGGGCTATCCGGTGCGCCAGTGGGAAGGATGACCAGCCGGTCATGCCTACCCGGGGAAGACGAAAAAGGCACCGATCATGGGTCTGCAGGCTCTTTTTTTCTATCTTTTTTCATTCGTCGCGGTTGCGTCGGCGTTCATGGTGATTTCTGCGCGGAACCCCGTTTATTCCGTGCTGTTCCTGATCCTGACGTTCTTCAACGCGGCCGGCCTGTTTCTGCTGACAGGCGCCGAGTTTCTGGCGATGATCCTGCTGGTCGTCTATATCGGGGCGGTTGCGGTTCTCTTCCTTTTCGTGGTGATGATGCTCGACATCGACTTCACCGAATTGAGGGCAGGGGTGCTTGACTATGCACCGGTCGGGGCGCTGATCGGGCTGGTGCTTGCAGCCGAGCTGATCATCGTGGTCGGCGGCAGCTCATTCTCGCCGGAAATCGCCAAGTCGATCTCGATGCCGATCCCGGCCATCACGGATCGCACCAATACGGCCGCACTCGGCGACGTGCTCTATACGCACTACATCTACTTCTTCCAGATTGCCGGCCTGGTTCTTCTGGTCGCCATGATCGGCGCCATCGTGCTGACACTGCGCCACCGCGAAAACATCAAGCGCCAGGATATTCCCACACAGGTCGCCCGCAAGCCGGAGACCGCCGTCGAGGTGGTCAAGGTGAAGTCGGGGCAGGGCCTTTAAGACGGACGCGAGGTCAAGGAACACATCATGGAAATCGGTATTTCCCACTATCTGACCGTCAGCGCCATCCTGTTCACGCTGGGCGTCTTCGGCATCTTCCTCAACCGGAAGAACGTCATCATCATCCTGATGTCGGTGGAACTCATTCTGCTTGCGGTGAACATCAACATGGTCGCCTTCTCGTCGTTCCTGAACGACATCACCGGCCAGGTGTTCGCCTTGTTCATTCTGACCGTCGCGGCCGCGGAAGCCGCCATCGGTCTTGCAATTCTCGTCGTCTTCTACCGCAACCGCGGCTCCATCGCCGTGGAAGACGTCAACATGATGAAGGGCTGAGCGGCCAATGAATACGATTATTCAAGCCATCGTCTTCCTGCCGCTGATCGGCTTCCTGATCGCGGGTCTGTTCGGCACCTCGATCGGCGCCAAGGCTTCGGAATACGTCACCACCGGCTTCATGATCATCGTCGCGGTCCTGTCCTGGATCGTGTTCTTCAACGTCGCGCTCGGCGAGACGGAGATGATCAAGGTCACCGTGATGCGCTGGATCCAGTCCGGCAGCTTCGATGCCGAATGGGCCTTCCGGGTCGATACGCTGACGGCCGTCATGTTCGTCGTCGTCAACACCGTGTCATGCCTGGTTCACCTCTATTCGATCGGCTACATGCATCACGATCCGAACCGGCCGCGCTTCTTTGCCTATCTGTCGCTGTTTACCTTCGCCATGCTGATGCTGGTGACGTCGGACAATCTCTTGCAGATGTTCTTCGGCTGGGAAGGCGTCGGTCTGGCGTCCTATCTGCTGATCGGCTTCTGGTACAAGAAGCCGTCGGCAAACGCCGCCGCGATCAAGGCCTTCATCGTCAACCGCGTCGGTGACTTCGGTTTCGCACTCGGTATCTTCGGCGTCTTCGTGCTGTTCGGCTCGATCAGTTTCGAGACGATCTTTGCCGCCGCTGCCAGCTACCTGCCGGCCGAAGGCGCTGCCGAAGGTGGCGAGGTCGTCATCAACCTGTTCGGCATGCATCTCGACAAGGCCCATGCGATCACCGGGATCTGCCTGCTGCTGTTCATGGGCGCGATGGGCAAGTCGGCGCAGTTCCTGCTGCACACCTGGCTGCCGGACGCCATGGAAGGCCCGACGCCCGTGTCGGCGCTCATCCACGCCGCGACCATGGTCACGGCCGGCGTCTTCCTCGTCGCCCGCATGTCGCCGCTGTTCGAACTGTCCCACACGGCTCTGATGGTTGTCACCGTCGTCGGTGCGATCACCGCGTTCTTCGCGGCGACCGTCGGTCTCGTCCAGAACGACATCAAGCGCGTCATCGCCTATTCGACCTGCTCGCAGCTCGGCTACATGTTCGTGGCGCTTGGCACCGGCGCCTATGGTGCGGCGATCTTCCACCTGTTCACGCACGCCTTCTTCAAGGCGCTCTTGTTCCTGTGCGCCGGCTCGGTCATCCATGCCGTCGATGGCGAGCAGGACATGCGCTACATGGGCGGCCTGCGTCCGCACATCAAGGTGACCTACTTCATGATGCTGATCGGCACGCTGGCGATCACCGGTGTCGGTATCCCGTTCACACCGGTCGGCTTTGCCGGCTTCTTCTCGAAGGACGTGATCATCGAGGCGGCCTATGCATCGCATTCGGCGGTCGGCGGCTTCGCCTTCACCCTTCTGGTGATCGCCGCGCTGTTCACCAGCTTTTACTCTTGGCGCCTGATGTTCCTCACGTTCTTCGGCAAGCCGCGCGCTTCGCACGAGGTCATGCACCACGTGCACGAATCGCCGCAGGTCATGCTGGTTCCGCTGTACATTCTGGCTCTCGGCGCCGTGGTTGCCGGTTTCCTCGGTGAGGGATATTTCTACGGCCACGAATATGCCGAATTCTGGAAGGGTGCCTTGTTCACCGGACCGGAGAACGAACTGCTCGAGCATTTCCACCACGTTCCGGCATTGGTCGCACTCAGCCCGTTCATCGCCATGATCCTCGGCTTCGTCACCGCCTGGTACATGTACATCCGCTCGCCTGAAACGCCGAAATACCTGGCCGACCAGCATCGCGGTCTCTACCAGTTCCTGCTCAACAAGTGGTACTTCGACGAACTCTACGACTTCCTGTTTGTTCGTCCTGCCAAGCGCCTCGGTACCTTCCTGTGGAAGGAAGGTGACGGCAGGATCATCGACGGCTACGGCCCGAACGGCATTGCCGCCCGGGTCATGGACGTGACGGACCGCGTCGTTCGCCTGCAGACCGGTTACCTCTATCACTACGCTTTCGTGATGCTCATCGGCATCGCGGCGCTCGTTACCTGGATGATGCTCGGGAGCTCCTTCTGATGACCGATTGGCCCATTCTCTCCGCGGTCACCTTCCTGCCGCTGGCCGGTGTTGTGCTTCTGTTTCTGACGCGTGAAGACAGCGCTTCCGGCCGCCGCAATGTCCTGAACATCTCGCTTGTCACGACGATTGCCACATTTCTCCTATCCTGCTGGATCTGGTGGAGCTTCGACAATTCGAACCCTGGCTTCCAGATGGTCGAGAAGCATGCATGGCTTGGTACCGGTATTTCCTACCATCTCGGCGTTGACGGCATTTCAGTGCTGTTCGTCGTGCTCTCGGCATTCCTCATGCCGTTCTGCATTCTGGCGAGCTGGGTCACGATCGAAAAGCGCCTGAAGGCCTACATGATCGCCTTCCTGCTTTTGGAAGTGTTCATGGTCGGCGTCTTCGTGTCGCTCGATATCGTGCTGTTCTACGTCTTCTTCGAAGCGGGCCTCATTCCGATGTTCATCATCATCGGTGTCTGGGGCGGCAAGGATCGCGTCTACGCGTCCTACAAGTTCTTCCTCTACACGCTGCTCGGCTCGGTGCTGATGCTGCTTGCCATCATGGCGATGTACTGGCAGGCCGGCACGACCGATGTCGCCGAACTGCTCGCCTACCAGTTCCCGCGCCAGATGCAGATCTGGTTGTGGCTCGGCTTCTTCGCCTCGTTTGCGGTGAAGATGCCGATGTGGCCGGTGCATACCTGGCTTCCAGACGCGCACGTGCAGGCGCCGACGGCGGGTTCCGTCATCCTGGCAGGCGTTCTCTTGAAGCTCGGCGGCTACGGCTTCCTGCGCTTCTCGCTGCCGATGTTCCCCTTGGCGTCGGAATATTTCGCGCCCTTCGTCTTCACTTTGTCGATCGTCGCAATCATCTACACCTCTCTGGTGGCGATGATGCAGTCCGACATCAAGAAGCTGATCGCCTATTCGTCGGTCGCCCACATGGGCTATGTGACCATGGGTATCTTTGCCGCCAATACGCAGGGCGTGCAGGGGGCGATCTTCCAGATGCTGTCGCACGGCCTCGTTTCCGGCGCGCTCTTCCTTTGCGTCGGCGTGGTCTACGACCGCACCCACACCCGCGAGATCAGCGCCTATGGCGGCCTCGTCAACAACATGCCGAAATATGCGGTTGCCTTCATGGTCTTCACCATGGCCAATGTCGGCCTGCCGGGCACGTCCGGCTTCGTCGGTGAAATCACCGTATTGGTCGGCGCCTTCAGGGCCAACACCTGGGTTGCGTTCTTCGCCACCACCGGCGTCATTCTGTCGGCGTGCTACGCTCTGTGGCTCTACCGCCGCGTGATCTTCGGCACACTGGACAAGGAAAGCCTGAAATCGCTGCTGGATCTCTCCGGCCGTGAAAAGGCGCTGCTCTATCCGCTGATCGTGCTGACCGTCTTCTTCGGCGTCTATCCGGCTCCGGTGTTCGATGCGACGGCAGCCTCGGTGGACGTGCTCATCAACAATTATACTGCGGCCGTGCAGGCAGCGCATGACGTTGCGCTTTCGGCGAACTGACGACAGGACGGGATTGAAATGATTGCTGAAACATTCCTCGCTAGCCTGCACCTGTCGACCCCGGAGCTGATCCTTGCGGTCGGTGCCATGGTGTTGTTGATGATCGGCGTCTTCTCGGGCGAGAAATCGTCCGGACTGGTCACCGGCCTTGCCGTCGTGCTGCTCGCCCTTTCGGGCGTCTGGCTGATCTGGCAGACCGGCGACGGTCAGGCCTATAACGGCGCCTTCCTGTCCGATCCGTTTGCGAGATTCATGAAGGTGCTGACGCTGTTCGGCTCCACGGTGGTGTTGATCATGTCAGCGGGCGAGGCGCGCTCGACCGGCATCGACCGTTTCGAGTTTCCGGTGCTGATCGTGCTGGCGACGCTCGGCATGCTCTTGATGATTTCGGCCAACGACCTGATCTCGGTCTATCTGGCGCTCGAACTGCAGTCGCTGGCGCTCTACGTCGTTGCCGCGATGAACCGCGACAATCTTCGCTCGACGGAAGCGGGCCTGAAGTATTTCGTTCTCGGCGCCCTGTCGTCCGGTATGCTGCTCTATGGCATGTCGCTGGTCTACGGCTTCACCGGTCACACCAGCTTCGAAGGTATTGCCGCGGCGCTGTCGGCGGAAGGCCGCTCGCTTGGCCTGATCTTTGGCCTCGTCTTCATTCTTGCCGGCGTCGCTTTCAAGATTTCGGCTGTTCCGTTCCACATGTGGACGCCGGACGTGTACGAAGGTGCGCCGACACCGGTGACTGCGTTCTTCGCCGCCGCCCCGAAGGTTGCCGCTATGGCGATGCTGATCCGGCTGGTGATCACGCCGTTTGAGTCGATCGTTGCCGACTGGCAGCAGATCGTCGTGTTCATCTCCATTGCCTCGATGCTGCTCGGTTCTTTCGCGGCGATCGGTCAGAAGAACATCAAGCGGCTGATGGCCTATTCGTCGATCGGCCACATGGGCTACGCGCTTGTTGGCCTTGCCAGCGGGTCGATGGCTGGCGTGCGTGGCGTGCTGATCTACATGCTGGTTTATATGGTCATGACGCTCGGCACCTTTGCCTGCATCATGGCGATGAAGCGCAAGGACGGAAATCATGTCGAACAGGTCGATGATCTCGCCGGCCTGTCGCAGACCAATCCGCTCATGGCGACGGTTCTGACGGTGATGATGTTCTCGCTGGCCGGCATTCCGCCGCTGGCAGGCTTCTTTGCCAAGTATTTCGTGTTCATGGCAGCGATCGAAGCGCATCTCTACGCGCTGGCGATCATCGGTGTCCTGGCCTCCGTCGTCGGTGCCTACTACTATCTGCGTGTCATCAAGCTGATGTGGTTCGATGATCCGAAGGGTGAATTTGCACGTCCCTCCGGCGTTCTGCGTCTTGTTTATGGGCTCTCCGGTCTGTTTGTTCTCGCCTATGTACTGATCGGCGGACCGATCGGCACGGCGGCCGAAGTCGCAGCGCGGACCTTCTTTTGACAGGAGAAAACCGGATCGGCCGGGTCTCGCTCGATGACTTCCGCCACACGGCGCTTGCCGATGTCGGATCGACGAACACGGAATGCCTGATCCGGGCGCGCGCGGGTGATCCGGGACTTCACTGGATCACCGCGACGCGGCAGATCTCCGGCCGCGGCCGGCGTGGCCGTAGCTGGGCATCGGAGCCGGGCAATCTCTATGCCTCGCTGCTTCTGATCGATCCGGCGCCGATGGAGAAACTGCAATCGCTGCCGCTGGCCGTCGCTGTCGCTGTGCATCGGGCGATCCAGGCGGTGATGCCGGCGGGTGCAAATCCGGTCACGATCAAATGGCCGAACGATATTCTGATTGCAGGTAAAAAGTGCTGCGGTATCCTGCTGGAAGGCGAGGGACTGCCGGACGGGCATCATGCGCTGGTGATCGGCTGCGGCATCAATGTCGCGCTGGCGCCGGATCATGGGCTCTATCCGGTGACGAGCCTGCATAGGGAAGGCTCCGCCGTTTCGCCGGACGAACTGTTTGCCCATCTGTTTCGCAGCATGGGCGAAGCGTTGAACGTCTGGAATCGTGGCGAAGGCATAGCAGAGATTATTGCACAATGGCGGTCCGCTGCAGGCGGCATCGGCCAGAAGATTACTGTCAACCTGCCGGATCGCTCGCTTTCCGGAAGGTTCGAAGGCATAGATGAAGACGGCCGGCTGATGCTCGATCTCGGGGCAGGCACGGTTCAGCGCATCGCCGCTGGCGATGTATTTTTTGGATAAAACCCCTTTCGGGTGACATAAGGCGCAATCATTCAATGAGCAAACAAGACGAACTCGTCTTCCTGCCGCTGGGCGGAGTTGGGGAAATCGGCATGAACCTGGCCCTTTACGGCTATGGCTCGCCCGCCCACCGCCAGTGGATCATGGTCGATTGCGGCGTGACCTTCCCGGGCCTCGATTTGCCCGGTGTCGATCTGGTGCTGCCCGATATCCGGTTCCTTGCCGAAGAGCGCAAGAACCTGAAGGGCATTATCATCACCCATGCCCATGAAGACCATTACGGTGCGCTGGCCGACCTGTGGCCGGGCCTCAACGTGCCGGTCTATGCCTCGCCCTTTACCGCCGGCATGCTGGAAGCCAAGCGTTCCTACGAGCGCAGCCGCGCCGAAGTGCCGATCACCATTTTCAAGGAAGGCGACCGCATCAATGTCGGGCCTTTCGAAATCGAGGCGGTCGGTGTCAACCATTCGATCCCGGAACCGATGTCGCTGGTCATCCGCACGCCGCTGGGCAATATCGTCCATACCGGTGACTGGAAGATCGATCATGCGCCGTCGCTCGGTCCGTTGACGGACGAGGCGCGGTTCCGCGAGATCGGCGACGAGGGCGTGCTGGCTTTGATGTGCGACAGCACCAATGCGATGCGCGACGGCGTATCGCCGCAGGAAGAAGAGGTTTCAACGAGCCTCACCAAGATCATCCAGGACGCCCCGGGCCGCGTGGCAATCACCACCTTTTCGTCCAATGTCGGCCGCATCCGCTCGATCGCCAAGGCATCGGCCGACGCCGGCCGCGAAGTGCTGCTTCTCGGCAGCTCGATGAAGCGCGTCTGCGATGTCGCCCGCGACGTCGGTCTGATGGAAGGGCTGAACCCGTTCATCGCCGAAGACGAATTCGGCTATATCCCGCGCGACAAGGTCGTGGTGATCCTGACCGGCAGCCAGGGCGAATCCCGCGCCGCGCTCGCCAAGATTTCGCGCGACGAGATGCGCAATGTCGCCCTGACGGCCGGCGATACGGTGGTGTTTTCCTCGCGCGCCATTCCCGGCAACGAGAAGGCGATCAACGATATCAAGAATGGCCTTATCGAGCAGGGCATCCATATCGTCACCGATAGCGAGGCGCTGGTGCATGTCTCCGGCCATCCCCGCCGCAACGAGCTGCAGCAGATGTACCAGTGGACTCGTCCGCAGATACTGGTGCCCGTGCACGGTGAAGCCGCGCATCTGACGGCGCAGACCGAGCTTGGCCTGCAATCCGGCATCAAGACCGTTCCGCGCGTGCGCAATGGCGATATCCTGCGGCTTGCGCCGGGGCCTGCAACGGTGATTGGCACCGCGCCGCATGGTCGCATCTACAAGGATGGCGGCCTGATCGGCGACTTCGAGGAAATGGGCATCGGTGAACGTCGCAAGCTGTCCTTCGCCGGCCATGTCTCCGTCAACGTCATTCTCGACGCGCGCTACGATTTCGCCGCCGATCCGATCGTCGTTCCGATCGGCCTGCCGGAATTCGATGACGAGGGCGAAGACATGAACGACACGCTGTATGATGCGGTCCTCGGCGCCGTCGAAAGCATCCCGCGCGGCAAGCGCAAGGATATCGCCATGGTGACGGAAGCGGTGCGCCGCGCCATCCGTGGTACGGCCAACGAGGTCTGGGGCAAGAAGCCGGTCGTCACCGTATTCATCAACAAGCTCTGACAGCAAGGAACGCGGATCCAAATGCTTGGACGTGTCAACCATATCGCGCTTGCCGTGCCGAACCTTGTTGAGGCGGTCGAGCGGTACCGGTCGGTGCTCGGGGTCTTAGTGACGGAGCCCGAAGCGCTGCCGGAGCACGGCGTCAGCGTGGTTTTCGTCACACTTGCAAATACCAAGGTCGAGTTGCTGGAACCGCTTGGCACGGATTCTCCGATCGCGGCTTTCCTTGCCAAAAACCCGGCTGGCGGCATGCATCATATCTGCTACGAGGTCGAGGATATCCTGGCCGCGCGCGACAGTCTCGTTGCTGCCGGGGGCAGGGTGCTTGGCGATGGCAATCCGAAGATTGGCGCGCACGGCAAGCCTGTGCTGTTTCTTCACCCGAAGGATTTCTTCGGCACGCTGATCGAGCTCGAGCAGGTATAGAGCCGGGCAAGTGTAAACGCGGGCAGGTGTGACAGAACGGCGCGAGCCCGGTATTTGCCGGGCGGAGTATTTGTCGGGCAAGGGCGAAGGCGCTATAACAGCGCATGATGTAAAAGGGAGACGTGCCTCTCCCTTCGCAATGAGAGACCACAATGCCGATCTTTTCCACCTTCGCGATCTACTTCATCATCTGGTGGTTGGCGCTGTTCATTGTCCTGCCGATCGGCTTGCGAACGCAGGCTGAGGAGAATGAGGTCGTGCCGGGCAGTGTCGAAAGTGCACCCGCGCGCTTTCGCGCACTCCGGGTCTTTCTGATGACCTCGGTGCTTGCCGCCGTGATCCACGGCGCGTGGTACATTCTTTCCGTCCGTCTGGGTTACGGCCTGGATGCAATCCCGCAATTTGCTCCGAAGTTCTATTGAGGGTGAATGACGGGCGTTGCTGTGGCGGCTGTGACGGGCCACTTACGCAGATGTACATTTATCGTGGTAGTGAGTGCGCCACAGAATTGACACCGTCGAAGCAGTGTTCACATCCAATTTGATTTCGCGACTGTATAAAAGTCAAAAAAAAACAAGGCCAGAAGCCTTGTTCTTTAAAGTATCGCGTGATCCTTATCCGTTACCGGTGGCTGCGTGTAACCGCGCCTAAGATCTTATCCTCCCAAGACTTGACCGCGAAATCGACAAGAATTTAATCTCCCTGCCTCTTTTGTGGGCCAAAACTAGCTTAAACATTATGCGTTGTCATCCGATTTTTTTGCATTTTTGCGACACTCTAATAAATTTTCCCCGTTGACAACTTCTGTCAAAATCCTGTTACTACCGTGCCTTTTTGCCGCAGGTATTTTTGTTTTTCCTGCCTTGAAATCCTTTGTCTCGCAACGTTCGGGACCGTCGAAGATGACGGGTTTTCTTCCTGCCGCGAAGCGTCTATGAACGCGTGAGCGCGGTGCATCCTTCTTGTGGAATCAGCTGACCGGATCGTCGCGGCAACAGTCAAACGGCAGTGTCCGGTTTGCGCGCAAAGCAAGCGTAGACGGCCTGAAAGCTCAACGTTATTTCGCCCGATTCCAAAGATAGTGCGAAATGCTTCTAAGTTCTGGAACCCATTCATGCGTCTGTCCCGCTTTTTCATGCCGATTCTGAAGGAAACCCCGAAGGAAGCGGAGATTGTTTCGCACCGGCTGATGCTGCGTGCCGGCATGGTGCGCCAGCAATCGGCCGGCATTTATACATGGCTGCCGCTCGGCAAGCGGGTTCTCGACAAGGTTACCAAGATCATCCGCGAAGAACAAAACCGCGCCGGCGCCGTTGAACTTTTGATGCCGACGCTGCAATCGGCCGAACTCTGGCAGGAAAGCGGCCGCTACGACGCCTATGGCGACGAAATGCTGCGGATCAAGGATCGCAACAAGCGCGACATGCTGTATGGGCCGACCAACGAGGAAATGATAACGGACGTGTTCCGCTCCTACGTCAAGTCCTACAAGGATCTGCCGCTCAATCTCTATCATATCCAGCTGAAGTTTCGTGACGAACGCCGCCCGCGTTTCGGCACCATGCGCTCGCGCGAATTCCTGATGAAGGATGCCTATTCCTTCRATCTTGACCGCGAAGGGGCCGTGGATTCCTATAACCGCATGTTCGCCGCATACCTGCGCACCTTTTCGCGGCTCGGCCTGCGCGCCATTCCGATGCGGGCCGATACCGGCCCGATCGGCGGCGATCTCAGCCATGAATTCATCATTCTCGCCGACACCGGTGAATCGGAAGTCTTCTGCCACAAGGACTTCCTCGACTTCGACATTCCGGCCGACGACACCGATTTCTGGGACGCGGCAGCGATGAAGGCGATCTTCGACAAGTGGACGTCGCTCTACGCCGCCACCTCGGAGATGCATGACGAGGCGGCCTTCAATGCCATCGGCGATTCCTCGAAAGTTTCGGCGCGCGGCATCGAGGTCGGGCACATCTTCTATTTCGGCACCAAGTACTCCGAAGCCATGGGTGCCAAGGTTCAGGGCCCGGACGGCAAGGAGCACACGGTGCACATGGGCTCCTACGGCATCGGCCCGACCCGTCTGGTTCCGGCCATCATCGAAGCCTCGCACGACGAGAACGGCATCATTTGGCCGGCCTCGATCGCGCCGTTCGACGCGGTTGTGATCAACATGAAATCCGGCGACGAAGCCTGCGACGCGGCGTGCGAAACCATCTATGCTGCGCTCAACAACGCAGGATTCGATACGCTGTACGACGACAAGGACGACCGCGCCGGCACCAAGTTTGCGACCGCTGACCTGATTGGTGTACCGCTCCAGATCATTGCCGGTCCGCGCTCGGTCGCCAATGGCGAGGTCGAGCTGAAGGACCGCAAGACCGGCGCCCGCGAAACATTGACGATCGAGGCTGCCATCAACAAGCTGACCGCCTCGAAATAAGGGACCAAGGAATGAGCGCTGCGACGCTAGAACAGGAAAAGGCAGCGACCGCCCAGGCGCCGTCGAGCCGTCCGTTTTCCACATTCGAGCGCATGGTGGCCTGGCGCTATCTGCGTTCGCGCCGCAAGGAAGCGTTCATTTCGGTGATCGCCGGCTTCTCCTTCATCGGCATCATGCTCGGTGTCGCCACGCTGATCATCGTCATGGCTGTCATGAACGGTTTTCGCACCGAGCTGATCTCGCGCATTCTCGGCATCAACGGCCATATGATCGTCCAGCCGCTCGATGGGCCGCTGGATAACTATGCCGACCTTGCGACGAAGTTTTCCGGCGTCAAGGGCGTGACCATGGCGATCCCGATGATCGAAGGCCAGACCCTGGCCTCCGGTCCGGGCGGCGCCGGAACCGGCGCGCTGGTCCGCGGCGTGCGTGCCGACGATCTCGTCAAGATGAAGTCGATTTCCGATCATATCCAGTCCGGCGATCTCGTCGGTTATACCGCCGGAACCGGCGTGGCGATCGGCTCACGCATGGCTCAGCAGCTGGGGATCACCGCCGGCGGTACGATCACGCTGGTGGCGCCGGAAGGCGACATCACGCCGATGGGCGTCAATCCGCGCGTCAAATCCTATACCGTCTCGGCGATCTTCGAGATCGGCATGTCGGAATATGATGCCTCGATCATCTTCATGCCGCTGGAAGAAGCGCAGCTCTATTTCAATGCCGAGGGCATAGCCCAGTCGATCGAGCTGTTCGTCACCGACCCGGATCTGGTCGATGATCTGCGCCAGCCGATCGAGGACGCAGCCGGCCGCCAGGTGCTGATCAGCGACTGGCGCGACCGCAACAAGACCTTCTTTTCGGCTCTTCAGGTCGAGCGCAACGTCATGTTCATGATCCTGACGCTGATTGTTCTGGTGGCGGCGCTCAACATCGTCTCGGGCCTGATCATGCTGGTGAAGGACAAGGGCAGCGACATCGCCATCCTGCGCACCATGGGGGCGTCATCCGGCGCCATCATGCGGATATTCTTCATGACCGGTGCGGCGATCGGCATTGTCGGCACCTTTGCGGGCGTATTGCTCGGGGTGATTGTCTGCCTCAACGTCGAGTCCATCCGCCAGTTCTTTTCCTGGATTTCGGGCACGGCGCTGTTCAATCCCGAACTCTACTTCCTAAGCCAGCTTCCGGCCGATATGAACCTGGGCGAAACCACTTCGGTTGTCCTCATGGCCATCGGCCTTTCCTTTCTCGCCACGATCTTTCCGGCCTGGCGCGCCTCGCGCCTCGATCCGGTTCAGGCTCTGCGCTACGAATAATTAGGGATTACAGACACGATGAATGCGCGCGTGGCATTGCAGCTTTCCGGCGTCGAACGTCATTACAGCCAGGGCGACGAAACCCTGTCGATCCTCAAGGGCGCTGATTTTTCGCTGTATGGCGGGCAGACAGTCGCGCTTGTGGCGCCGTCTGGCACCGGCAAGTCGACGCTGTTGCATCTGGCCGGCCTGCTGGAACGTCCTGACGGGGGCGAAGTGCTGATCAATGGCCAGTCCTGCGGCACGCTCGGAGACGAGCAGCGCACCGCCATCCGCCGCAACGACATCGGCTTCGTCTACCAGTTCCATCATCTTCTGCCGGAATTCACGGCGATCGAGAACATCATGATGCCGCAGCTGATCGCCGGTCTCAACAAGGCCGAGGCCCGCGAGCGTGCAGCGGCACTTCTCGACTATATGCGTATCGGCCACCGCGCCGAACACCGCCCGTCGGAGCTTTCCGGCGGTGAACAGCAGCGTGTTGCCATCGCCCGTGCCGTCGCCAATGCCCCGCTGGTGCTGCTGGCCGACGAGCCGACCGGCAACCTCGATCCGGAAACCGCTGGCTACGTCTTCGAGGCGCTCGAAGCATTGGTGCGCCAGTCCGGTCTCGCGGCCATGATCGCCACGCACAATTACGAGCTGGCCTCGCGCATGGACCGCCGCGTCACCATCGAGGACGGCAAGGTCGTCGAGCTTTAACGGCTACCTCTGACAGCTGCCGCCCCGACACGGATTCGGGGGCCGGCAGCGGGGTTACTCGATACCGCAAACCGTCTGCCCGCGATCGTCGGACCAATCATTCAAAAGCACGATTTCGCCCTTCGTGGCGACGGGCTTGCCGTTGCTCTTTCCCTTGCCGGTCAGCACGTTGAAATCGCAATCCGTGGTATTGTCGAGGTCCAGCGTGTCGTAGGACGTGTAGGTATAGCCGGCCACGACGAAATCGAAATTCCGATAGGCGATCGTCAGCTTCTGCTCCCAGCGATTGCGGCCAATCGAATCATTGTGGGTGGTGATCAGGATCGAGCCGTTGGCAAGGGCGGTGATCGATGGCGCCCGCCCGGACATGATCAGATCTCCCCAGACCTTGTTCAGCACCACGGTCTTCAGTTTCAGCCGGTCGGTGTCGCCGTCGTTGAGATAGATGTAGACGGCATGGTCCTCACCGCTGCCCTCTGGCGGCGCCACCAGCATCGCAAGATCTGAACTGCCGTCCTTGTCCCAATCGCCGGTCGCGGCAAAGGTGATGCGGTCAGGGTCTATGGCGTCTGCTGCCTGCGCCACAGTGGCAGACAGGCTGATGAGTGCCGTCATCACGGCCATCGATATTTTCATGATTTCATCCCCCGATTTTCACCCGGGCGCAGAGTAGTTGGCCGCCCGGCCTGCGTCCAGAGGTCAGGTTTCTTGAGTGAAGCCCGAAGTGAAAAGTGTTTACCATTCCGGTCCTTCCCGGCACCGAGAGTGGCAGTTCCTGCTTGACGCGTGAACGTAAATAGAACAATATGAGAACATAACGGAAAAAGGAGCCAACCAATGACTGATTTCATTCGTGACCTCGCCGCGTTGACCTCCATCGCCATGTTCATCGCCAGCTTTTCAATCATTGTCATCGGGATGTGAAACAGCCTCTCGCCAGCAGCAATTCCACACGAACGCACTGCCGCGCGGCATCCGGATCGGACCGGCTGTGGACAAGCTGGGCGCGGCTTGAAAATGCGGCCCTTCGGCCGATGAAAACTGGACATCTGCGAACGGAAACAGGATATCCTGCGGCCCTCACGGGAATCGGGGTGTGCCATGGCAGATGCGGTAAACGACAAGCGGCAGGCTGGCGGCGCTTCGGGTGATACGTCTCCGCAGTTTGTTCATCTTCGCGTTCATTCTGCCTTTTCGCTGCTTGAAGGCGCTCTGCCGATCAAGAAAATCATCGGCAAGGCCGTGGCGGACAGCCAGCCGGCGATTGGGATAGCCGATACCAACAACCTGTTTGCCGCGCTCGAATTCTCGCAGAAATGCATGGACGATGGTCTGCAGCCCTTGATCGGCTGCCAGCTGTCCATCGACATGGAGGACGAAGGCGAGGGCGAGAAACGCGGCCACGCCCAGCATCTGGCCAAGCTTCCGGCAATCGTTTTGATTGCTGCGACGGACGAAGGCTATGTCCGCCTCGTCGATATCGTCAGCCGCGCCTACCTGGACGGCGAAGGCAATCAGTCGGTTCGTATCGCTTTGTCTTGGCTGCAGGAGGGCGGAGCGAATGGTCTGATCGCCCTGACCGGTGCCTCCGGCGGGCCTGTCGACATGGCCTTGAAATCCGGGCATCCGGGAGTGGCCGAAACGCGGCTGAAAGCGCTTGCCGCGGTCTTCGGCGACCGGCTCTATGTCGAGCTTCAACGCCATGGCAAATATGACCGCCGCCACGAAAACCGGGTTGTCGATCTCGCCTACAAGCTTGAACTACCGATCGTGGCAACCAACGAGCCGTTCTTCCCGTCACCGGCCGAATTCGAGGCGCATGATGCGCTGATGGCCGTGGCGCACAATGCCATGGTGTCCGACGACTCGCGCTTCCGCCTGACGCCCGATCATTACCTGAAGAGCCGCAAGGACATGGCGGCTTTGTTTGCCGACCTGCCGGAGGCGCTGGACAACACCATCGAGATCGCCAAGCGCTGCTCTTTCGTCCTGAAGACGCGCGGGCCGATCCTGCCGCGCTTTACCGGCGCATCGGATGATCCGAAGGAAGCCGAGCGCGCCGAGGAGCTCGAGCTGCGCCGCCAGGCCGTCGAGGGGCTCGAAGACCGGATGCAGAAGCTCGGGCTTTCGCCGGGCTACACCGAAACCGACTATCGCGAGCGGCTCGATTTCGAGCTCTCGGTCATCGAGAAGATGAAGTTTCCGGGCTACTTCCTGATCGTTGCCGACTTCATCAAATGGGCAAAGCTGCAGGACATTCCGGTGGGGCCGGGCCGCGGTTCGGGGGCTGGCTCGCTGGTTGCCTACGCGTTGACCATCACCGACGTGGATCCCTTGCGCTTCTCGCTGCTGTTCGAACGCTTCCTCAACCCGGACCGCGTCTCGATGCCCGACTTCGACATCGACTTCTGCCAGGACAGGCGCGAGGAGGTCATCCGCTACGTCCAGCGTAAATATGGCCGCGAACAGGTGGCGCAGATCATCACCTTCGGATCGCTGCAGGCGCGCGCCGCCCTGCGCGACGTTGGGCGCGTGCTGGAAATGCCCTATGGCCAGGTCGACAAGATCTGCAAGCTGGTGCCGAACAATCCGGCCAACCCGACGCCGTTGTCGAAGGCGATCGAGGAGGAGCCGCGCTTCCAGGAAGAAGTCGACAAGGAGCCGGTGATCGGCCGCCTGCTCGATATCGCCCAGAAGATCGAGGGGCTCTACCGTCACGCCTCGACCCACGCCGCCGGCATCGTCATCGGCGACCGGCCGCTGTCGCAGCTGGTGCCGATGTACCGCGATCCGCGCTCCGACATGCCGGTCACCCAGTTCAACATGAAATGGGTCGAGCAGGCCGGGCTCGTCAAGTTCGACTTCCTCGGCCTGAAGACGCTGACCGTGCTGAAGGTCGCCGTCGATTTCATCAGGAAGCGCAACATCGAGGTCAAGCTCGAGGCGTTGCCGCTCGATGACCAGACGACCTACGAGATGCTGTCGAAGGGCGACACGGTCGGCGTGTTCCAGGTGGAAAGTGCCGGCATGCGCAAGGCTCTGATCGGCATGCGCCCGGACTGTATCGAGGACATTATCGCGCTGGTGGCGCTCTATCGTCCCGGCCCGATGGAGAACATCCCGGTCTACAACGCCCGCAAGCACGGCGAGGAGGAGATCGAATCGATCCATCCGAAGATCGATTACCTCTTGAAGGAAACCCAGGGCGTTATCGTTTACCAGGAGCAGGTGATGCAGATCGCCCAGGTTCTGTCGGGCTATTCGCTCGGCGAAGCCGATCTTCTGCGCCGCGCCATGGGTAAGAAGATCAAGGAGGAAATGGACAAGCAGCGCGCCCGCTTCGTCACGGGCGCGGTCGATAACGGCGTATCGAAGCCGCAGTCCGACCTGATCTTCGATCTGCTCGCCAAATTCGCCAATTACGGCTTCAACAAGTCCCACGCTGCCGCCTACGCCATCGTCTCCTACCAGACCGCCTATCTGAAGGCCCATTTTCCGGTCGAGTTTCTCGCCGCGTCGATGACGCTCGACATGTCGAATACCGACAAGATCAACGATTTCCGCCAGGACGCCAAGCGGCTCGGCATCGAGGTCATCCCGCCATCGGTCCAGACCTCGTTCCGGCGTTTCGAGACCGGCGACAACCGCATCTACTATTCGCTGGCAGCCATCAAGGGCGTCGGCGAAGCGGCGGTCGATCACATCGTCGATGTACGCGGTGACGAACCCTTCGCCAATCTCGAGGATTTTTGCCTGAGGATCGATCCGAAGCTGTGCAATCGCCGGGTGTTTGAAAGCCTGATCTGCGCCGGTGCCTTCGATTGCTTCGGCTATGACCGGGCCGAACTGGTGGGCGGGCTCGACCGCATTCTCGGTTTCGCGCAGATCGCCCAGGCCAACAAGATCAGCGGTCAAAGCGACATGTTCGGCGCTGGTGCTGCGACCGGTCCGGAAAGGATCAGTCTGCCGCCCTATTCGCCCTGGCTGGCGTCCGAGAAGCTGCACCGTGAATTTCAGGTTCTGGGCTTCTATCAGTCCGCCCATCCGCTCGACACCTATAACGAGCTCTTGAACAAAATCCGCGTTCAGACATTTGCCGATTTCGCCGCGTCCGTGAAAAAGGGTGCGGCGGCCGGGCGTCTGGCGGGAACGGTCACCTCCAAGCAGGAGCGCAAGACCCGCACCGGTAACAAGATGGGAATCATCGCCTTTTCCGATTCGACCGGCCAGTTCGAAGCCGTTTTGTTTTCAGAAGCGCTCAACCAGTACCGCGACCTTTTGGAGCCCGGCAAATCGCTGGTCATGACGGTGCAGGCGGAGGAACGGCCGGAGGGCATCGGGCTGCGCATCCAGACGCTACAATCGCTGGAAGAACGGTCGCTGCAGATGCAGAAGGCGCTGCGCGTCTATGTCCGCGACAGCGGCCCGTTGCGTTCCGTCGCGAGCCATCTGAACACGCGTGGCGATGGCCTGGTGTCGTTCATCGTCATCAAGGATAACGGTCAGCGCGAGATCGAGGTGGAGCTGAACGAGAAGTATCGCATCTCGCCCGAGATTGCCGCAGCGCTTCGAACAGCGCCCGGCGTCATTGACGTGGAGCTCGTCTGAAGGTGCGGCTTTGCGGCCCAGGAGTTATGCAACAAACTTAAAATGCTACAGCGACTTTTGCGCATCATGAATGACGCGCGACGCGGCAGATCGGGTGCGGGTGATCGTCACGAAATCGGTGCCGGTGCCCGTTTCCTGGCCGAGGCCCATGTCGGAAATGGTCAGCGACGAGCCTTCGGCAAGCAGCGCCTCGATCCGCTGGCGGGCGTCATCGGGTATTTTGATGCGGCTCAACGTGCGCTGAGCGCTATTGAAGGCCGTCGGGTCTTCCTCGACGGTGATGCCAAGGCGCTTTTTCATCGGCCCGGATAATGCGTTGTCGAGCGTCATGACGAACCATTCGCCCTTGCCGGTGGAGGCGTCGATATCCTGGAACTGGAAGAAATGCGTGCCGAGCGCGATCTCCGGCCCGTCGATCACCACGGGTGTTTCGAACAGCGGCTCGAAGTCGCGGCGAACGAGCAACTGGCCGTTCGGCGGTTTGCCCTTGCCCGCCTTGGCGTAGAGCGCTTCCATGAACGCCGGTGTCATCTTTCCATCGACGCTTATTTTTTCCGCTGTCTGAAAAGCCTTGATGGCGTCGGTGGTCTGCACGCCGGCATATCCGTCGGCAAAACCGGCGGCATAGCCGAGTTCGTTGAGCAGGCTCTGGATATCAAGGGTAATCTCACGCGTGCCGCGATGGGTGATCAGCATCCGGATCGGTGGTTCGCCTTTCGTCTCGGTGGCCGCCGGTTTTTCCGGAGCGGGCTCGATCGTGGCCACTTCGACGGACTGGGTGTGAACTTGTGAAACACTCGGCCGCAATGTCGCATCCGAAAGCAGCGCCGGTTCCTCCACCTTGGGCTGGAACAGGAACGGGTCGGAGATCGCAACGGGCGTCAGCTGGCGATCGGAGATCAGCACATGCAGGCCGCGGCCGGTCATCTTGAACAGCTGCTTGGCAAAGGCGTCCGGCATCCGCACGCAGCCGTGGGACGCCGGATAGCTCGGAACATGATTGGAGGCGTGCAGTGCGATGCCCGACCATGTCAGCCTCTGCATGAAGGGCATCGGCGCGTTCGAATAGATGTTCGACTTGTGAAAGCGGCGTTTTTCCAGAATGGAGAAAATGCCTGTCGGCGTCGAGTGACCGGCTTTGCCGGTCGAGACGTTCGAGGTGGCAACCACGGTATTGCCGTCATAGACCACCAGCGATTGCTGGTCCCTGGAAACGACGATCTGCAGGGGAGCCTGCTCGCTGCCCGCCAGCGCTGTACTGGCAGACAAGGCAAGGGCGAAGCCGAGACCAAATGCAAGACGCAAAACCATGAAGAACATCCGGACGCAGGAAACAGGGGAGCAGCCTAGCCGGAGAGACTTAAGGAAACTTTGCCGTTGTGGTGGAACACGGGAATGTGAAGCCGGCTACGTCTTCCGGCCCTTGCCGAACGTGTAACCGGTCTCGACGGTTGCCTTGCCGAACTTGTCGCGCAGCGCATTGATTGCTGCTTCAGCCGCCGCGCGCCGCGTTGCCTGCGCATCGACGAGATCGGGCGGATCGGCAAGGTCGGGATTGGAAAGGTCGCACACACCGATGCCGATCAGGCGGAATTTCGTGCCGTCGGTTTCCTTGTCGAGAAGCTGCATGCCGGTGCGGAAGATGCGGTCGGCAAGCCGGGTCGGGCTGTCGAGGTGGCGGTTGCGCGTCCGGCTCTTGAAGTCGGCGGTCTTCAGCTTGAGCACCACCGTCTGCCCGGCGATGTCGGCCTTGCGCAGCCGGTGCGCCACCTGTTCGCTCAACCGGCGCAGGTGCGTGACCAGATCGTCGTAGTCGCACAGATCGTCATTGAAGGTGGTTTCCGAAGAAACGCTCTTGGCTTCTCCATCGATATCGACCGTGCGCTGGTCCTGGCCGCGCGATAGCCGGTAGAGGCGCTGGCCCATCGTGCCATAGCGCTTCATCAGGTCCGTTTCCTCCATCGTCTGCAGCTGGCCTATCGTGCGGATGCCGTCACGCTCCAGGGCCGCTGCAAAGGTCTTGCCGACGCCCCAGATCAGCGTGACCGGTCTGTCTTTCAGAAAGTCCAGCGCTTCGGCCGCCCCGATGACGGAAAAGCCGCGTGGCTTCTGCAGGTCGGAGGCGACCTTGGCGAGGAACTTGCAATAGGACAGGCCGACCGAAACGGTGATGCCGATTTCCTGTTCGATCCGCCGCGCGAACTTTGCCAGCGTCAGGGCCGGGGGAGCGTGGTGCAAGCGCTCGGTTCCCTTCAGCTCCAGAAATGCCTCGTCGATCGAAAGCGGCTGAACCAGCGGTGTCAGCTCCTGCATGAGCGTGCGCACCTGGCGGCCGACCCGCGCATATTTCTCCATGTCCGGTTTGATGACGATTGCCTGTGGACAGGCTTCCAGCGCTTTGAACATCGGCATTGCGGAGCGAACGCCGTGGATGCGGGCGATATAGCAGGCGGTGGACACAACCCCGCGCTTGCCGCCGCCAATGATCACCGGCTTGTCGGCCAGTTCCGGATTGTCACGTTTTTCGACCGACGCATAGAAGGCATCGCAGTCGATATGCGCGAGCGTCAGCTGATAGAGCTCGGCGTGGTAGAGCACACGCGGGCTGCCGCAGGC
Source organism: Pararhizobium sp. P1_E7 (assembly GCF_056405855.1). Classification (NCBI taxonomy): domain Bacteria; kingdom Pseudomonadati; phylum Pseudomonadota; class Alphaproteobacteria; order Hyphomicrobiales; family Rhizobiaceae; genus Pararhizobium; species Pararhizobium sp. P1_E7. The sequence goes on from NZ_JBFUBH010000014.1 coordinate 39,653, forward strand.
CCGGCAACGGCGAATGCCGGCCGGCTGGCCCGTCAGGCAGTCCCGGCAAAATCCTGGAAATTGCTGCGCGTTTGTTTGCATCGATCGGAACAAAAGTTGAACATTTTGACGATACGCCCTAAGTTAACGAGTCTCAAGGCGTGGAGAGGCAATCTCGATGACAGTCGCAGGAACCGTGGGCTTGAGCGATTTCCTTGCCCAGTATCCGTTCATCGGCCGGCGTTCAGCGCACGAAATGCGTGCGGATGATCGCGGCGGCGTCCGTCCAGCTGTCGGCCTTGAGGATACCGTCGCCGGGCTCGGGCGCCAGCGCCCGAAATTGCGCGTTGGCCATCAGATTGATCAGCAGGCAGTCCGGCGCATGGGCCTGCGCCGATTGCAGATTGCGCAGGATATCGTCGATAAAGACCAGCGGCACGTCGCGGGCATCATGCAGGCGCTTGATGATCGGGCCTTTCGGTTCCTCGCTGGCAAGCATCGGATAGGGAAGGCCATGCCTGTTAAGCAGCGCCCTGCGTGCGCCGGTGTGGCGCGGTGGCATTGCGGTCAGGAATACGATGTCGGCATCAGCGGCGAGGTCGGCCAGGGTTTCGGCCACACGGTCGGCAGGCATCTGCCACAGGTCCTGCAGCGTGAAGAACTCCTCCAGCAGGGCGCTTGTCGCCTCATCGGCTTCCGGCTCGCCGCTGTCGAGCTTGACGACGTTGCCGTGCAGGCGGAAAGAGCGTGGCAAAAGATCGCGGCCGGACGCGCGCAGGAAATTGCGGAACGGCGTGAGGAATTCGAGCACGACCTCATCGATATCGCAGACGATCAGCGGCCGGCCGGTCAGGCGGATATGATTGAGGTCAAGGGCATCCGGCACGTTCAAAAATCCCCGGGATTGTCTGGTCCCGACAGCATGAGATGCGCCCGCACCACGTCTTCGGGCTGCGTGCCGGTCGCTTCGCAGAAGGCAAGCAGCGTCGGCTCATGGCCCATCAGGAAATCGACGACGCCGGCAAGGAAACCGGGGTCGGCCGCGGCGTGGCGCAGGGAGGATGGATCCGTGCCCGTCAGAGCCAGGAAACGTCCAAGCAGTTCAGGCTCGTTTGCAAGCCAGCCCAGGATGGCAATCGCTGTTTCTTCCGATGGGGTCACGCACATTCGTCCTTATCGCATTCGGGTAATTTCTTACCGGATATTACCTGTTTTTCAACCAAATCGCGTTAACTTCCGATTGTCCGGGACAGTGAGCAGAGTCGTGCCGCAACGTATAGCGATGCGAAGGGCATACAAGCCGGAAGCGCAAATCAAGGGATCGAAATGCCCAAACAGGTGATGATTGTCGAAGACAACGAGCTGAATATGAAGCTCTTTCGTGACCTGATCGAGGCGTCCGGGTACACGACCATTCAGACCAGAAATGGTATGGAAGCCCTTGATCTTGCACGTAAACATCGGCCAGACCTGATCCTGATGGACATCCAGCTTCCGGAGGTTTCCGGGCTTGAGGTGACGAAATGGCTGAAGGAAGACGACGAATTGCATGTCATCCCGGTCATCGCTGTCACGGCGTTTGCGATGAAGGGAGATGAAGAGCGCATCCGGCAGGGGGGCTGCGAGGCCTATGTTTCCAAACCCATCTCGGTGCCGAAATTTATTGAGACGATCAAGACTTATTTGGGCGACGCTTGATGAGGCGTCAGGGGGCTGGCAAGAATGCCCCTGAACGATACTCTTGCGCATGGAACGAATTTGAAAGTTAAACCGGCTTTCTGTTTCATGCGCTCATTGGCAGGAAAGATTGCATGACTGCACGTATCCTTGTCGTCGATGACATACCGGCCAACGTCAAGTTGCTCGAAGCACGCCTCGTGGCCGAGTATTTTGACGTACTGACGGCAGCCGACGGCTATGCGGCTTTGGCGATCTGCGAGAAACAGCCGGTCGATCTGATCCTGCTCGATGTCATGATGCCGGGCATCGACGGGTTCGAGGTGTGCGAGCGTGTAAAGTCGAACCCGCGCACCGCCCATATTCCCGTTGTCATGGTGACAGCCCTTGATCAGCCGTCGGATCGGGTGAGGGGGCTGAAAGCGGGCGCCGATGATTTTCTGACCAAGCCGGTCAACGACCTGCAGCTGATGTCGCGCGTCAAAAGCCTGGTTCGGCTGAAGAATGTCAGCGACGAACTGCGCCTTCGCGCCGAAACGGCTCATAATGTCGGCTTTCAGGATCTGGCCTCCGCCGACCGCCCGGACGAGTTCGGCAACGTTCTGCTTGTCGATRGCAGAGGCAGTTCGCAGGAGCGTATCATCCGGGCCCTGAAGCCGGTTGCCGAGGTGACGGCGATGTCGGATCCGCAGGCCGCCCTGTTTGAGGCCGCCGAAAACAGCTTCGATCTGGTCATCGTCAATTCGAACTTCGACGACTACGATCCGTTGCGGCTCTGCTCGCAGCTTCGCTCGCTTGAGCGCACACGGTATATTCCGCTTCTCATCATCGCCGAGCAGGGGCACGACGAACTGGTGGTTCGCGCGCTGGATCTGGGCGTCACCGACTATCTGATGCGGCCCGTCGATCCGAATGAACTCGTTGCCCGCAGCCTGACGCAGATCCGCCGCAAGCATTGCAATGACCGGCTGCGCGCCAGCGTCAAGCAGACGATCGAGCTGGCGGTGACCGACGGGCTGACCGGGCTGCACAATCGCCGCTATCTCGATAACCATCTGAAACTGCTGATCGAGCGCGCCCTTGCGCGCGGACGGCCTTTGTCCGTCTGCATCACCGATATCGATCGCTTCAAGAGCGTCAACGATACCTATGGCCATGATGCCGGAGACGAGGTTCTGCGTGACTTTGCCCATCGCGTCCGCTCCACGGTGCGGGGCGCCGACCTTGCCTGCAGGTTTGGCGGCGAGGAGTTTGTCGTCGTGATGCCGGACACATCCGCCGATGCGGCCGCAGCGATTGCCGAGCGCCTGCGCATCATTGTCGAAGGCAGGAGTTTCGCTCTGCCGAATTCCGACACGCCCCTGTCGATCACCGCGTCGCTTGGCATTGCCACGCTTAACCCGCAAGGCGATACGCCGGAGGCTCTGTTGAAGCGCGCGGATATGGCTCTCTACCAGGCCAAGAACAATGGCCGCAACCAGGTGGTCGCCGCCGCTGCCTGAGCAGAATCAGCCTGAGAGTTCAGCTTTTCGCGCAGTTTTCCACAAGAAAAACAAAACGCGCGCTATCCTGCGTCAGAAGTTAACCGAAAAATCTGCTTTCGAGGTCTGACTCGCGCTATTGGGGCAGGAAGGACTTGCCGCTCAGGGATGGAAGAGTGTCTCGCGCGCCAGAATGTTCTTCGCCTAAACTAATAAATTCAAATATTTAAAAATGGGTCGCCGTCCGGTGCGGCCCTCAGTATTGATATTTTGCAAATCTGTGAAACAATAGTATTACTTTACAAAAGGTTGCGTTCGAAGATCGGCTTACTGCGGAATCAGCGTTGGATGGTCTATTAGGTAATGGTAAAATTAACCATGACCGAGTGTTGCCATGTGCCGTGGTTAAGAATTCATTGATTTTTTTTTATTTTCGGTCAATTCTCAAAGGCAAGGGAGCAAAACAACTCCCACCAGTTACCCCATGATGCTAGGTCCGCCGCATCTCCTGGGTCGTGGGGTTTGCTGGCTGACTTGTAACCAATGCGGTTCCTCGTGCCGCGGTTCCGGTCAGCCGGCGCCCTTTAAAACGCCGTCCCCGCCTTGGGGGCGGCGTTTTTGTTTTTCGGTGCTGCATAATTCCCTAAATCGGAATCGTAAGGAAAAATTATTGAAGGGTTCCTGCCGGATCGAGCACAACAAAAAAGGCGCCAGGCTTTTCAGCCGGCGCCTTTCATTTGAAACGGAACCAGATCTTACTTGATCTTGGTTTCCTTGAATTCGACATGCTTGCGCACGACCGGGTCGTACTTGGTGAAGGACATCTTGTCCGTCTTCGTGCGGCTGTTCTTCGAGGTTACGTAGAAGAAACCCGTGTCGGCCGTCGACAGAAGCTTGATCTTGATTTTTGCAGCTTTCGCCATGGTCGTCCTGCCTTTATAAAAAACAAAGCCGCGGACTTCCAAGGGAAGGGTCCCGGCAAACTTGGCGCGAAACTACAAATCGCGCCCGAAAAGTCAAGTCCGTTTTGGATTGAAAACGATTCTCACCACGGAAAGTACCACATAAAGCCCGAAGAAACCGGCGATTGCCCAGGCAAAACCGTCATTCCCGGAAATATCCATGGCCGCGCCGATGGCTTGCGGGCCAGCCACCGTTCCGACGGCATAGGAGAAGATGAAGGCCGCATTGGCTGCCGCGAGGTCGGCGCCGATGAGACGGGAGCCAAGATGGCTCAGGCCGACCGTATAAAGGCCGGAAACGCTGCCGCCCCAAAAGAGAAGCACGATCGCCATCAGCCACCAATTGCCCTGCATCAAGGGCAGACACAGTGCCCCGATCAGGCCGACGACAGTCATCAGGGCCAAAAGATTGCGCCTGTCCTTCATGCGGTCCGACAGCATGCCCAGCGGAATCTGAAAAATCACATTGCCGATACCCATGACCGTCAAAAGCAGAGCTGCCTGCGATTCGGTGAAGCCGCTGCGGGTTCCGTAGATCGGAAAGAGCGACAGGCCGCCTGATTCGACGGCGCCGAAAATGAACACAGCGGCGGTGGCGGTCGGAACCAGGAACACGTAGCGCATGAAATGCAGCTCCGGTTTTTCGTCCAGCGCCGGGCTTTCGTAGCGGGCAAGGAAGATCGGAATGGCCGCCAGTAGGATGACGCCGGCGCCGAAGGCAAACGGCAGGATACCCTCGCTGCCGAGAATGGAGAACAGTAGCGGGCCGGCCGCAAAGCCGAGCGACAGAACCGTGCCGTAGATGCCGAGAACGAGCCCACGGCGGCTTGGCGGTGCCGTGGCGTTGATCCAGAACTCGGAGAGGACGAACAGCACGGTGATGGCGCCGTGAAAGACCACGCGGAGCGGAAACCACAGCAGGAAATTTTCGATGTAGTAGAAGCCGAGCGCGCTCATCGCGGCAAAGACGATGGCGAGCAGCATCGTATTGGCGACGCCGTAGCGGTGGGCGATCTTTGCCGTGACGGTCGCGGCCGCCATCGAGGCAAGGCCTGCCATTGCCGAGTTGAGGCCGATCATCGTCGAGGAAATGCCGCGCTTTTCCATGATGATGCTGAGCAGCGGCAGACCGAGACCGATGGCGATGCCGACGGCCGTGATGGCGGCAATGGCGGCAATCAGCGATGGCCAGTGTATCTCCTCAACCGGCGCAGGCGTGCCGGACGGCGGCTGTGACATGCAATGAAATTCCCTAAAGGAGGTCGCGGACAAAGCGCCCATGACGCGTGTAATAGAACGGTACCGGCCTCCCGAAGGGTAGAGATGCATCGGATTGAAGGCTTGCCCTCAAATCACCGAGGATGATCCCGGTAATGTCCGGCAGCCGCACCGCCGAAACATCGTTCACATCAATCCATCTCAAATCTTCGAGCTCCCGGCTGTCGCGGATATCGCCCGGATCGACGCCCGCCTCGTCCGTGAAAAGGGCGAAGAAATGGGTGTCGAACCGGCGCGGATGTCCCGGCGGCGTAATCGCCCGTGCCATATAGCGCAAGTTTGTCAGATCGGGAAGGAAAGGTAACGTCGTGCTTGCGCAGTCTTTGGTTCCGACTGCGATGCCTGCCTCTTCGTGCAGCTCACGGATGGCGGCAAGGGCGAGGGCGCGAAGACGGCCCTCGGAGGCGTATTTGTCGGCGGTTTTCAGGCGCTCCAGCACAGCCGGGTGGATGTCGCCGCTAAAGGAGAGCCTGTGGTCGTCCCTGTCCCGGCGCCCGCCCGGGAAGACATGCAGGTTCGGCATGAAGACATGCGCCTTGTTGCGCCGGCCGACAAGAACGCGCACGCAAGCCTGCGAGCGGTCGAGCAGCATGATCGACGCGGCATCGCGCGGCCGCGGCGAGCGGGGTTTGGCGATATGCGAGGGCGGGCCATTATCCAAGGGCGGATCATTGGCCGGCCCGTCACGAGTGGCCGTCACGCAGTCCGGTCCGTGACCGGCAGGACGTCTGCCGGTTCGTCGTCGTGACCACCGAAACCGTGCATCTTCAGGGCCCATTGCAGGCCGACGACACCGCCCTTGACAGGCTGCATCATCGCCAGCGAGCCGATAATGGTGATCGGCACCCAGATCGCCAGGTGCCCCCAATTCGACATCGGCAGGATCATTTCGGTTGCCATGAAGCCGCCAAGCACGATGTGGCCCATGATGGTGACGACGATGTAAGGCGGGAAGTCGTCGGCGCGATGCTGGTCGAGCTGCTCGCCGCAGGACGAGCAGGCATGCACGGTCTTCAGGAAACGGCCGAACAGCTTGCCGCTGCCGCAAGCCGGGCACTTGTTCAAAAGCCCGCGCTTGATCGATCGTCCAACCGGGCGATCGGTTTCGCGTGTCTGCTCGAAGCGGACTGTTTCCTGAGTGCTGCCAGTTGCCTGCATGTCCATATCCTCAATCTGCGGACGCGAGGCTTTGCCTTCACGTCCTCTATCGCTTGCCGCGCGGTGGTCGCGTTCCCGGCATCTTGCGAGCGCCGCTGCGATCCCGGCGGCCGGACTTGTGGAAGGAGCGGGTCGCCGTCGGCATCTTGCGTCCTTCGCTGATCATCTCGAAGCGGAGCGCACCGGCAAGCGGCACGGCTTCCACCAGTTTGACGCGGATCTGATCGCCAAGACGATAGCCAAGTCCGGTTTTTTCGCCGGAAAGGGCCTGATGGGCTTCGTCATAGATGAAGTAGTCGCGTCCGAGTGTAGATATAGGCACGAAGCCGTCGGCGCCATAGGCCGGGAGAGTGACAAATAGTCCCGCCTTGGTCACACCTGATATGCGTCCGTCGAATTCCTCGTTGACCCGGCCGCTGAGATGATGGGCAATCAGCCGGTCGACGGTATCACGCTCGGCGGCCATGGCCCGGCGTTCGAAGGTGGAAATCTCGGCGGCGATATCGTTGAGCGCTGCCTCTTCGGCAGGCGTGATTCCGCCTTCGCCAAGCCCCAGCGTGCCGACCAGTGCACGATGCACGATCAGGTCGGCGTAGCGGCGGATCGGTGAGGTGAAATGCGCATATTTCATCAGGTTGAGGCCGAAATGACCGATATTTTCCGGGCTGTAGATCGCCTGGCTCTGCGAGCGCAGCACCATCTCGTTGACCATGGTCTCATACGGCTGATCCACGGCCTTCGACAGGATGCCGTTGAAATGGTTGGAGCGCAGGTTGCCGCCCTTGACCAGCGAAAGATCGAGCGTCGCCAGAAATTCGCGCAGGGTCTCCTGCTTGGCGAGCGACGGCGCATCATGGACGCGATAGACCAGCGGCTGGCGCTTGATCTCCAGTGTCTCGGCAGCCGCCACGTTCGCCTGGATCATCATCTCCTCGATCAGCTTGTGGGCATCGAGGCGGTCGGGCACGAAAACGCGATCGACGGTACCGTCGGCCTTGAGGATGATCTTGCGCTCGGGCATGTTGAGCTCAAGCGGCTGACGCCGTTCGCGTCCGCGGGTCAGGATCGCATAGGCGTTCCACAGTGGCTTCAGGATCGGCTCGAGCAGCGGCCCGGTCTGATCGTCCGGGCTGCCGTCGATCGCCGCCTGTGCCTGATTGTAGGAGAGCTTGGCGGCGCTCTTCATCATGATGCGATGGAAAGTATGTCCCGCCTTGCGGCCTTCCTTCGAAAACCGCATGCGCACGGCCAGAGCCGGCCGGTCGACGCCCTGTTTCAGTGAGCAGAGTTCGTTGGAAATCCGCTCCGGCAGCATCGGCACGACCCGGTCGGGGAAATAGACCGAATTGCCGCGCTTGGCCGCTTCCTGGTCGAGCGCCGATTTCGGCCGTACATACCAGGAGACGTCGGCGATCGCGACCGTGACGATGACGCCGCCCTCGTTGTCGGGCGAGGGGTCGGGTTCGGCATGAACGGCGTCGTCATGGTCCTTGGCATCGGCAGGATCGATGGTGATCAACGGCAGCGAACGCCAGTCCTCGCGGTGCGACATGGTGGCGGGGCCCGCAGCGTCCGCTTCCTTGATGACGCTGTCGGGAAAGATATAGGGAATGCCATGGGCGTGGATGGCGATCATGGAGATCGCCTTTTCCGTCGCAACCGAGCCGATGACGGACTTTACCGCGGCGCGCGGCAGACCGAAGCGGCCGGAGCGGACGATTTCGACCTCGACGAGATCGCCGTCCTTGGCCGGTCCCTGATGCTCCGCATCGACCTGCATTTCCTCGCCGCGCTTCTCGATCGGCATGATGCGTCCACCGCCATCCGGCATTGCGCGAAAGACGCCGAGGGCTGCGTTGTTGTTGCGCTTGCGGTCGAGCACCTTGATGATACGGGCCGTATAGCCCGGGCCGCCGCGATCCTTGGCCGGGAAGATCTTGGCCAGCACCCGGTCGCCAATGCCGCCGACGGGCATCTTGCCCTTGGACTGGCCAACACTCGACTGGCGGATCGATACGGCCGGTGCAACGCCTGCATCCTCCGGCCATTCGGCCGGCCTGCCGATCAGTTCGCCATCCTTGTCGCGGGTGGTAATGTCGAGAACGGTGACGGGGGGAAGGGCGCCCGGGCGCACCAGCGCGTTGCGCTTCTTTTCCAGAAGCCCGTCCTGCTCCATCTCGCGCAACAAGGCCTTCAGCTCGATGCGCGTTTCGCCCTTCAGACCAAAAGCCTTGTAGATTTCGCGTTTCGACGCCTTTTCCGGGTTTTCCGAGATAAAGCGCATCAGCACGTCGCGTGGCGGCACGGCGCCGTGAATGATCACCGTGTCGTCTGCTGGCATGAAGGCCTTCTTGCCCCCGCGTCCGATCCGGACTGCGGGTTTACCGGGCCGTTCGGGTCGATCGCGTGGAGTTCTGGTCACGTTGTTCAGGCCTTCTTGGCTTTTGCCGCTGGCGCGGCGGCAGTCTTGGGCTTGGCGGCTGCCTTGGGCTTGGCCGCGGCCTTCGGTTTTGCAGCAGCTTTCGGCTTTGCCGATTTCGCTTCTGTTGCACCGGTCTTCGGCGCGGCCTTCGGCTTGGCGGCCTTGCCTCCCTTGCCCGTGGCCTTGGCGGGCTTGATGCCGCCCTTGGCAATGCGCTCGGCGATCAGCAGGAGGGCGTCCTCAAGCATCACCGATGCCGGATCCTTGCCCTTCGGCAGGGTGGCGTTGACCTTGCCCCAGTTGACGTAAGGACCGTATTTTCCGTCCTTGACCGTAATCGGCCCGCCATCCGGGTGGTCGCCGACTTCCTTCAAAGGAGCGGCCGACGCACCGCGTCCGCCGGGACCCTTCGCCTGCTTGTCGGCGAGAACGGTGACCGCGCGGTTCAGCCCGATGGAGAATACGTCCTCGATGCTTTCGACATTAGCATATTTCCCGTCATGCAGGATGAACGGTCCATAGCGGCCAAGGCCCGACGAGATCATCTTGCCGGATTCCGGATGCGCGCCGATATCGCGCGGCAGCGACAGGAGCGCCAGCGCCTTTTCATGGTCGATGCTGGCCGGGGTCCAACCCTTGGGCAGGCTGGAGCGCTTGGCTTCCTTGCCGTCGCCGCGCTGGACATAGGGGCCAAAACGGCCGGAACGCAGGGTGATTTCCTCGCCCGTATGCGGATCCTTGCCGAGTGCCAGCGGCTCGTTGGACACGGAGGCCTCGTCGCCACCATTGCTGTCAGACGAGAGCTGGCGGGTGAAGTTGCATTCCGGATAGTTCGAGCAGCCGACGAAGGCGCCGTATTTTCCAAGCTTCAGCGACAGCTTGCCGTTGCCGCAGACCTGGCAGATGCGCGGATCGCTGCCATCTTCGCGCTTGGGGAAGACCAGCGGCGCCAGTTCCTCGTTCAAGGCGTCGAGAACATTGGTGACGCGCAGTTCCTTTGTCTCTTCTATCTGCGCAAAGAAATCCTTCCAGAAGTCGCGAAGAACGTCCTTCCAGTCCAGCTCACCGGCTGAAATCCGGTCGAGCTTTTCTTCAAGCGAAGCGGTGAAATCATATTCGACGTAGCGTGCAAAAAAGCTCTCGAGGAAAGCCGTTACCAGCCGGCCCTTGGCCGCGGGGATAAGTTTGCGCTTGTCGTTGGTGATGTATTCCCGGTCGAGCAGCGTCGTCACTGTCGCTGCATAGGTGGAAGGGCGGCCGATGCCGAGCTCTTCCATCTTCTTGATCAGCGAGGCTTCCGAATAGCGCGGCGGCGGCTCGGTGAAATGCTGGGTCGAATTGATCTTCTGCTTGGCGAGGTTTTCGCGGGCGTTGATCTCGGGCAGGCGGCCATCCTCGTCGCCGTCGTCGCTCTGCTCGCCATCTTCCTTGGCATCCGTGTAGGCCGCAATGAACCCGTCAAAGCGGATGACGGAGCCGACCGCCCGAAGGCCGGCCTTCTGGCCGTTGTTGTCGGCGGTAATCTCGGCCGTGGTCCGTTCGATTTCGGCAGACGCCATCTGGCTGGCGATGCCGCGTTTCCAGATCAGGTCATAGAGACGCAGCTGGTCTGCGTCGAGGAAACGCTTCACCTGATCGGGCGTGCGGGTGAAGTCGGTCGGGCGGATCGCCTCGTGCGCTTCCTGGGCGTTCTTCGCCTTGGTTGAATAGACGCGGGCCTTTTCCGGCACGTAGCGGTTGCCGAACTGGTCGCCGATCGCACTGCGGGCCGCATCGATCGCTTCTGCCGCCATCTGGACGCCGTCAGTACGCATATAGGTGATCAGACCGACGGTCTCGCCGCCGAGATCGACGCCTTCATACAATTTCTGGGCAACCTGCATGGTCCGCGAGGCGRAAAAGCCGAGCTTGGAGGAAGCGGCCTGCTGCAGCGTCGACGTGGTGAAGGGCGGCGACGGGTTGCGCTTGACCGGTTTCGCCTCGATGCTCTCGACCGTGTAGGCGGCGCCTTCCAGCAAGGCTTTCAGCTTGCCGGCGTCTTCGCCGTTGGTCACGCCGCGCGGCGGCAAACGGTTGCCGTGGGCCGATACCAGGCGTGCCTCGAATTCATCGCCGCGCGGCGTCTTCAGGAGCGCCGAGAGGTTCCAGTATTCCTCGGAGATGAAGCGTTCGATTTCCGCTTCGCGGTCGCAAACGAGGCGAAGCGTCACAGACTGCACGCGGCCAGCCGAGCGGGCACCCGGCAGCTTGCGCCACAACACCGGCGACAGATTGAAGCCGACGAGATAGTCGAGAGCCCGGCGTGCGAGATAAGCATCCACCAGCGGCACATCGATGTCGCGCGGATTGGCCATCGCGTCGAGCACGGCCTTCTTGGTGATGGCGTTGAAGACGACGCGCTTAACGGGCTTGTCGCCGATCAGCTTCTTCTTCCTCAAGAGATCGAGCACGTGCCACGAAATCGCTTCCCCCTCGCGATCCGGGTCAGTTGCGAGTATGAGCCCGTCGGACGACTTCAATGCGTCGCCGATATCCTTCATGCGCTTGGCGGAGGCAGTGTCCACTTCCCAGAGCATGGCGAAGTCGTCATCCGGAAGCACCGAGCCATCCTTGGCCGGCAAATCGCGGACGTGACCGAAGGAGGCGAGAACCTTGTACCCGGGTCCAAGATACTTGTTGATGGTCTTCGCCTTTGAAGGCGATTCCACGACGACGACATTCATGGTCATATTCTCAAAGCAACCGTTCAAAGCTGTGCCAGGCCGGAGAGAGGCGGCACAATGGGAAATATCGATGCCCCGACATGGACAGGGATTCGTCTGCGGTCAAGTGCTGCGCCAAAAATAAGCCCTTGCAATGCGATGCAACCTATAGGCGATTACGTGCGTATTGCAATTACAGATAAATGGGTTATCGTCTTTTAAGTGTAGTCCGATTTCGCAGAACGACGACGCGAGACGATACTTTCGAGCTCTTGCGTCCTCGTTGCGACCGAGACGGCCGCGCGGGGGTGTATGGGTTTCCGCTCGACTATCATGTGCCCGGCTACGGACGGAATTTGAAAGCACCACGGGGAAAACCGATGATTCCGAATTCAACCGCGGCCGGCAGCAAAGAGGCCCGCGAGAAGGTCGCCTACATCAAAGAGATGCTCGCAGAACTTCGCGGCGTCGCCGCCCATGAGGGGGCTGATATGCTGCGCTACCTGATCGAAATGGCTTTTGTCGAAGCGGGTGACATCCTGTCCGGCAAAAGGCAGCTTTCATTCTCCGATGCTGAGGGAAACAAGACCGCCCGGATGCCGGTGAAGCCTTCCGGCAAGATCCAGTTCTAGAAGCACCAGATAGACGGCCGAGGCCGAAAGGCCGGTATGGCGGATGATGTCGTCGATTTCGACGGGCGTCGGACCGAGTGCATCGGTGATCCGCCCGCGGTCATTCTCATTCGGCGGCGGCGCCATCGGTCCGGTATCATGTTCACCGGGTTCTTCCGCTTGCTGTGGTGTGAAGAGATCAATGCGGCTGAGCGGCGCCAGCGCCTGGAGGATATCCTGCGCTTCCGTCGTGACGATCGCGCCGTCCTTCAAAAGCCCGTTGGTGCCGTGACAGCGCGGATCGAGCGGTGAGCCGGGCACGGCAAAGACCAGCCGGCCGAAATCGGCGGCATAACGCGCCGTAATCAACGAGCCGGAACGCGAGGCGGCTTCAACGACGGCAACGCCGAGGCTGACACCGGCAATCAGCCGGTTGCGGCGCGGGAAGTCGCGGGCGCGGGGCTCCCAGCCGAACGGCATTTCGCTGATCGCCAGGCCATTACCATCGGTGATCTCTTCCAGCAGACTGATGTTTTCGGGCGGATAGGGCCGATCCAAACCGCCGGCGAGGGCTGCGATCGTTCCGGTCTCCAGGCTGGCGCGGTGCGCTGCCGTGTCGATGCCGCGCGCAAGCCCCGATACAATGGAGTATCCGGCACGTCCGGCATCACGCGCGATCATGGCTGCGAATTTCGTGCCGCTGATGGACGCATTGCGCGAGCCGACGATACCGAGCGAAGGAACGGTGCCGGCGGCCGGATTGCCTTTCACGGCAAGCAGCGGCGGGGCGCCATCGATCTGGCGCAGGGCGGGGGGATAATCGGGTTCGCCGATGCCGATGAAGCGGGCGCCGAACCGGTGAGCGGCGGCCAGTTCCTTCTCTGCCTCGGCCGTCGAGGCGACACGGATGGCGCGGGTGGAGCCGCCGCGCCGGGACAGTTCCGGAAGCATTTCAAGGGCGGTTTCGGCCGAGCCGAAATGATTGATGAGGTCGCGAAAGGTGGCGGGGCCGACATTGTCGCTGCGGATCAGCCTCAGCCAGGCAATCCTTTGTCGTTCCGAAAGCGCAATCCCGTTTCGTCCTGCGCTGCCGTTCGACATTCCGCCTTATCCTTTTTCCCCGATCCGGCTTTCCGTGCCGGCCAAAAGCCGCCGGATGTTCTCGCGGTGCTTGATCCAGGTGATGATGCTCATCACCACGAAGAGCAGGCCGATCTTTCCGTATCCGGCCGCCAACAATACAACCGGAACAATCAGCGTTGCAACCAGTGCTGAAAGCGAGGAGTAACGGGTAAGCTTGGCCATCGCCAGCCAGATCGCCGCGAACAGGAGGACCATGACCGGCGCCAGGCCGAGCAATACGCCGATATAGGTGGCGATGCCCTTGCCGCCCTTGAAGCCGAGCCAGACGGGATAGAGGTGACCGAGGAACGCGGCGAAACCGGCGGCGATGCCGGCCTCGATCCCCCAACGTGAGGCAATTGCCGCTGCGGCAGTTCCCTTCAGGGCATCGAGCAGCAATGTCGCCGCCGCCAGTTTCTTGTTGCCGGTGCGCAGCACATTGGTCGCCCCGATATTGCCGGAACCGATCTTGCGGACGTCGCCAAGCCCGGCCATCCGAGTGAGGATCAGGCCGAAGGGGATGGAGCCGAGCAGATAGCCGAAAATCGCAGCACCGGCCGTCAACGCCAGCCCGAGTTGCCAGACAAAAAGTTCCAACGGTTCCCCTCCCGAAGTCCGTGCCGCCTAGATGGCGTGGACCAGTTTTCCCGCAACATAGGTTTGAACGGCCCGGCCGGTAAAGCGGGCATTTTCGAACGGCGTGTTTTTCGAACGGGACACGATCGCCTCTTTTGCGAAAAGCCAGGGCTCGTCGAGATCGATCAGCGTGATGTCGGCCTTGGCGCCGGGTTTCAGCGTGCCGGCATCGAGCCCGAAAATCTGCGCTGGCCGGGTCGACATGGCATCGATCAGCCGCATCAAGGGCACGCTGCCGCTGTGATAGAGGCGCAAGGCGGCCGCAAGCATTGTCTCCAGCCCGATCGCGCCATCGGCGGCATCGGCAAACGGCAGCCGCTTGGTATCGACGTCCTGAGGATCATGCGACGAGACGATGATGTCGATCGTACCGTCGGCCAACGCCTGGACCATCGCGACGCGATCGTCTTCACCACGCAGCGGCGGCGAGAGCTTGAAGAAGGTCCGGTATTCGCCGATATCGTTTTCGTTCAAGGTCAGATGGTTGATCGAGATGCCGCAGGTGACATTGGCGCCGCGCTTGCGGGCAGTGGCGATGGCCTCGGCCGATTCCGGCAGCGAGATTTTCGCCGCGTGATAGGCCCCCTTCGTCAGTCCGGCGATGCGCAGGTCGCGCTCCAGCGGAATGATTTCGGCTTCTCTGGGGACGCCGGAGAGACCGAGCCAGCTGGCCAGCAGCCCTTCGTTCATGACGCCGCCGGCACCGAGATATTTGTCGCGGGTCTCGAGCGAGACGACCGCGCCGAATTCGCGGGCATAGGTCATGGCGCGGCGCAACACGAGCGTATCGTGCACCGGGCGGCGGCCATTGGTGAAGCAGACGGCACCGGCTTCGCGCAAAAGGCCGAACTCGGTCATCTCTTCGCCGTCGAGATGTTTGGTGAGTGCCGCCGCCGGGTAGACATTGACCAGCGCCTTGTCGCGCGCCGTCTTCTGGACGAACTGCACCAGTGCGATATCGTCGATCACCGGATCGGTATCCGGCATGGTGATGATTGAGGTAACGCCACCGGCCGCCGCAGCCCGCGATGCGGATTCGATGGTTTCGCGATATTCGCCACCGGGCTCGCCGACAAAGACGCGGGCATCGACGAGGCCGGGCACGGCGATCAGGCCATTGCAGTCCTTGATTTCGGCGCCTTCAGGGATGCCCTTTTTGTCAGCCGATTTTCCGGCCGCGACGATCACACCGTTTTCGACGATGATCGCGCCGGTTTCATCAAGGTTGCGCGAGGGGTCGATGATGCGCAGGTTGTTCAGGACGACGGAATTGCTCATGTGCGCGGCCCCTGGTTTTGCGAAAGAAGAAGCGTTTCCATCACCGCCATGCGCACCGCAACCCCCATTTCGACCTGTTGCTCGATGACGCTCTGCGGTCCATCGGCAATCTCCGAGGCGATCTCGACGCCGCGGTTCATCGGGCCGGGATGCATGACGAGCGCGTCTTCCTTGGCGGCTTTCAGCTTTTCGGCGTCGAGGCCGTAGTAGCGGAAATATTCGCGCACCGACGGCACGAAGGAGCCGGCCATGCGCTCGCGTTGCAGGCGCAGCATCATCACCACGTCCGCATCCTTCAGACCTTCTTCCATCGAGTGATAGACCTCGGCGCCCATCTCGGCGATGCCGGAAGGCAGCAGGGTTGCCGGAGCGACCACACGCACGCGGGCGCCCATCTGGTTGAGGAGAAGAATGTTGGAACGCGCAACGCGCGAATGCAAAACGTCGCCGCAGATGGCGACGATGATACGGGACAGCTTGCCCTTGGCGCGGCGAATGGTCAGCGCATCGAGCAGCGCCTGTGTCGGATGTTCGTGCTGGCCGTCGCCGGCATTGACGACGGAGCAGGAGACTTTTTGAGCGAGCAGGGCTGCCGCACCGGCAGACGAATGGCGCACGACCAGCACATCGGGATGCATCGCGTTCAGCGTCATCGCCGTATCGATCAGCGTTTCGCCCTTTTTCACCGAGGAATTGCTGACCGACATGTTCATCACGTCGGCGCCAAGCCGTTTGCCGGCGAGTTCGAAGGAGGATTGCGTCCGGGTCGAGGCTTCGAAGAACAGGTTGATCTGCGTCAGGCCGCGCAGCGTCGTGGTCTTCTTTTCTCTCTGGCGGGAAATCTTGACGGCTTCGTCGGCCCGGTCGAGCAGGAGCGTGATGTCCTGTTCGTTCAGGCCCTTGATGCCGAGCAGGTGGCGATGCGGAAAGAAATCCATGGGGAGCCGCCTCATTTTTGTGAAGTTGCGTGGGTCTATAATGACTGTATGAGCAACCGGCAAGGCAAAGGCTGCGCAAACCCGGCCCATGCCCATGCTTTTGTGGCCCCACGCTTTTGTGGCCATTCCGCACCGTGCGCAAATTGTTGCGGGAAGCGGCATTTATCCCGTCCGGCTGCTGTTCCTAAGCATAGGGACTTGGGTTAGAACCGCGACATGACTCTGAACCGCACCGAACAGAAATTAGCCGATCTGAACCAGCCGAAACCCTGGTCGGGGATCAATGCCTTCCGCTCCGACCCGCTACTGGTCGATATCGCCGCGTCGATGCCGCGTCCTCTGCGCGACGATTTCGAGACGATCGGCCGCTATGTGACCTCGCCCGAGGCGCAGGACCTGGCCCGCATGGCGAATGAAGGCGTGCCGAAGCTGCGCACCCATGGGCCGCGCGGCGAGCGGCTCGACGTGGTCGAATTTCACCCGGCCTGGCACGCGCTGATGCGCCGCTCGGTGACGTCGGGCCTGCATGCGTCCGCCTGGGAAAACATCGCCGACGAGCGTGGCCGCTCGCACAAGGCGCGGGCGCTACGCTTCTACCTGACGGCGCAGCTCGAATGCGGTCACCTCTGCCCGCTGACCATGACCAGCGCCTCGGTTGCTGCGATCTCGGCGTCGCCAGCCGTTCAGAAGGAATGGGCGCCAAAAATCCTGTCCCGGAAGTATGATTCGTCCAACCGGCCCTGGATGCAGAAAGCCTCCGTCACCATTGGCATGGGCATGACGGAAAAGCAGGGCGGCACGGATGTGCGCGCCAATACCTCGACAGCTGAGCGCGTGGGCGAGGGCATCTACCGCCTCAACGGCCACAAATGGTTCATGTCGGCGCCGATGAGCGATGCCTTCGTGATGCTGGCCCAGACCCGCGACGGTCTCGGCTGTTTCCTCGTTCCGCGTCTCCTCGAAGACGGCTCGGCCAATGGCCTGCGCTTCCAGCGGCTGAAGGACAAGCTGGGCAACCGGTCGAACGCGTCTTCCGAGGTCGAATTCTCCGATACGTTCGGTTTCGTGCTCGGCACGCCCGATGCCGGCATTCGCACCATCCTCGATATGGTGACGCTGACGCGTCTCGATTGCGCCTTGGCTTCGGCCGGCATGATGCGCGCCTCGTTGGCCGAAGCCGTGCATCATGTGCGTGGCCGCAAGGTGTCCGGCAAGCCGCTGGTCGCCCAGCCGATGATGACGCGGGTTCTGGCCGACATGGCGCTCGATGTCGCCGCCGCCAGCGCATTGTCTTTCCGCCTCGCCGAAGCCTTCGACAAGGCGCGCGACAGCGCCGAGGACGCCGCCTATGCCCGGATCATGACGCCGGTTGCCAAATACTGGAGCTGCAAGATTGCGCCTGCGCTGATCGCCGAGGCGATGGAATGCATCGGCGGCAGCGGCTATGTCGAGGAACGGCCCATCGCCCGGCACTATCGCGAAGCCCCGGTCAATGCGATCTGGGAAGGCTCCGGCAATGTCATGGCGCTGGATGTGCTGAGAGTGCTGACCCGCGGCAAGGATCTGTTCGAACTGCTGTTCCAGGTGATCAGCCGCGATCTCGGACCATCCGCCAAGAAGACCGTCGATGTGCTGAGGGCGGCGATGTCGCTCTGCGAGCGCGACGAAGGTGCGGCCCGCATGCTGGTCGAACAGCTGGCGCTGGCTGGCGCCGCTGCCGAACTCTACCGGCTGGGCGCAGGGCGGATCGCCGATGCGTTTCTGGAATCGCGTCTGGCTGCGGGCTGGCGTTCAACGTATGGCATGCTCGATTCGCGCTTTGATTCCGCCTACATCGTCGACCTGCTCTATCCGGCCGCAATGTAGCCGGTCACGGTCAAGACGAGTGGAATGGTAAAGAACGAGACCACCGTCTGGACGGTGGCAACGGCGGCATAGAGCGGCGCGTCGCCGCCCATCTGCTTGGCGAGCAGATAGCCGTTCATCGCTGTCGGCACGCTGGCGCCGAGCGCGATCACCAGCAGCGCATCACCGCGGATACCGAGCAGGGTGGCGGTGCCGACCATAAAGACCGGCATCATGATCAGCTTCAGAAAAACAGCGAGAAGCGCGGCCATGCTCGGCCGAAGGGCGTCGGCGACCTTCAGCCCAGCCCCGACCATCACCAGCCCGAGGCTGAGCGAGGCGCTGGCCAGCATCTCGACGGCGGTCAGAACCGGTGCATAGACCGGCAGCTGAAAGAAATTCAGCAGTATACCCAGGACCGAAGCGACGATCAGCGGATTGGTGGCGATCTTGAAAACGAAGAACCGCAACCCCTTCGGTCCGCCGTTGAAGCCGATCAGCACGCCGATATTGTAGAAATTGATCGGGATGATCACCAATGTCATCACCAGCGCCGTCAGGCTGAGGCCGAGCGGCCCGTAGAGCTTTTGGGCGATGGCCAAAGCCATGAAACCGTTCCAGCGCGTCGCCGTCTGGAAGATCGATGTGAAGGCGGCGGAAGACACGTGGTGGGCGCGCAGCAGCGGCCAGAGCAACAAAAGGGCGCCGGACATCAGGGTGATGCTGCCGATTGTCGCCAGAGCAGTCGCATCCGTCTTCATGCCAGCGAAATCGGCCGTCGCCAGCGTCGAGAACAAAAGGGCAGGGAACAGGATGTAGTAACCGAGCTGCTCCAGTCCTTCCCACAGCGTGTTGTCGACCAGCGGCGACCGCTTCAGCCAGACGCCGAGCGACACGAGCAGAAAGATCGGCAGGATGCTTTCGAAGATAATCGTCATGGGAAGGAAGGCCTGAAGGAGGGGAGGAGCCCATCGATAGACCCTTGTCCACAGCACAGCAACCGCGCCGCCCGGAAATTAACCTTAACAAATGGTTTACGTTGCACCGTCAGGGCGAACGGACGAGAGTGTGCGGGAAGAGAATATTAACGTTTGCGGAATGGAGCAGGTTCGGTGAGAACTGGCTTGGTCACCATCATGACGATGTTTTTTACGAGCCTTGCGGTCGATCTGACGGTCCCGGCTGTCATCCTTGTGAGCTTGCTCGCGCTGGATTGGACGTCGGCACAGGTCAAGCAGGTGGCATTGGTTGAGGGGAGAACGGCATGAAGTGGTTCCTGATCCTCTGGGCGTGCCCGGTCATCCTGTTGATCGGCTGGTATGGCCTTTCCTACTACGACATGAGTTTCGGCATTTTCATGCTGACGCGTCAGACGCATGATCTGGTTTTCGCCATCTACGGCCACGTTCTTGGCATGCCGCCGGAAACCATCCCGCCACTGGTCGCCCGTGCCATTGCCTTCGACAGCCTGCTGGTGTTTGCGATCATCGCGTTCCGCAAKCGGCGCGAAATCCGTGCATGGTACACGCGGCGTTTTCCGGCCGTTCAGATGGACGAGCCCGCTGCCGCGTCCTTCGCCAAGGATGCCAACCTGTCCAGCGCGCCCTGAAGAATGAAGGAAGCGGCCGCCGAATCGATCCGGTCGGCCCGCTTCTTTCTCGAAACATCCATCTCGATCAGCACCCGTTCGGCCGCCACGGTCGACAGCCGTTCGTCCCAGTAGACGAACGGCAGATCCGTCTTCTGCGCCATGTTGTGCACGAAAGCCCTGGTCGCCTGGGCGCGCGGACCGGCCGAGCCGTCCATGTTGATCGGCAGACCGATGATGAAGGCGGCAATCCGTTCCTTCTCGGCCATCGCAAGCAGGGCCTGCGCATCGATGCCGAATTTGACCCGCTTGATCACGTCGCGCGGGGTCGCGAACCGGCGCCCGAGATCCGACACCGAAATGCCGATCGTCTTGGTGCCGAGATCAAGGCCTGCAATGGCCTGGCTGGGCAAGAGGGTGGATGCGAGTTCGTCGATGCTGAGAACAGCCATGTGATTTGCCGATTCGGTCTTTTAGGAATACTCGGGTGATCCATATCCCTATCCTGCCGCCAAATCATCCCCGCTGCCAATCAAGGAGTATTTTCATGAAGATCAAGTGGCTCGGACATTCCGCTTTTCACCTGGAAACCGCCAAGTCGAAAATCCTTATCGATCCGTTCTTCACCGGCAATCCATCCTTTGACCAATCCTTCCGCAAGGATGCAGCCGCCGGGCTGACCCATATTCTCCTGACCCACGGCCATGGCGACCACGTCGGCGATACGATTGCGCTGGCCAAGGAAACCGGCGCGACCGTCGTTGCCAATGCCGATCTGGCGGCATGGCTCGGGTCCAAGGGTGTCCAGGCGATCGAAATGGGCAATACCGGCGGTACGATCCATCTCGACGGTTTTTCCACCACCTTCGTCAATGCGCTCCATTCATCGGCGCAGCTGACCGAAGACGGCGTGTCGCATTCGCTCGGGAATGCCAACGGTCTGGTGCTGCATTTCGAGGACGAGCCGACGCTCTATCACATGGGTGATACCGATATTTTCTCCGACATGGCGCTGATCCATGAACTGCATCAGCCGGAAATTGGTCTCGTGCCGATCGGCGACCGGTTCACCATGGGCGGTGCCGTTGCGGCACTGGCCTGCCAGCGCTTCTTCAAATTCGCAACCGTGATGCCCTGCCATTACGGCTCGTTCGGCATCATCGACCAGACGCCGGAGCTGTTCATCGTCGGCATGGAGGGTGCCGCAACGAAGGTGGAAGCGCCCGCGGCCGGCGGCAGTGTGGTTTTCTGACCGGCGCAAGTGCTCAAAGACGCACGCAACGCGGCATTCCCCCGTTGCGTGCCTCGGGCTTGGTCATTATAGCGGGTAGGAAATTTCGTACTCGGAGAATATCCATGTCAGTTGATCTCGCAACCGTGAAGCGCGTCGCGCATCTTGCCCGCATTGCCGTCACCGAAGAGGACGCTCAGCGCATGACCGGCGAACTGAACGGCATCCTCGGCTTCGTCGAGCAGCTTTCCGAAGTCAATGTCGATGGCGTCGAGCCGATGACATCCGTGACCCCGATGGCAATGAAGAAGCGCGTCGATGCGGTGACCGATGGCAACAAGGCCGACGATATCGTCGCCAACGCCCCGAACGAGGATCGCAATTTCTTCCTCGTGCCTAAGGTTGTCGAATAAGCCCTGCCGACTCCGCCGTCCGCCCGAACCCGATTTTGAAAGCTTGCCATGACCGACCTGACCCGCCTGACCATTGCTGAAGCGCGCGCGAAGCTGAGCTCCAAGGAAATCTCCGCTGTCGAATTGACGGAAGCCTATATCGGCGCGATCGACGCGGCCAATGGCGCGCTGAATGCCTATGTCGTCACCACGCCGGACAAGGCGCGCGACATGGCAAAGGCGTCGGACGCTCGCATCGCTGCAGGCAAGGCCGGTGCGCTCGAAGGCATTCCGCTCGGGATCAAGGATCTGTTCGGTACCGAGGGTGTCCACACCCAGGCCTGCAGCCACATTCTCGACGGCTTCAAGCCGAAGTACGAATCGACCGTCACGCAGAACCTCTGGAACGACGGCGCCGTCATGCTCGGCAAGCTGAACATGGACGAGTTCGCCATGGGCTCGTCGAACGAAAGCTCCTATTACGGCCCGGTTAAAAACCCCTGGCGCGCCAACGGTTCGAACCTCGATCTGGTTCCGGGCGGCTCGTCGGGCGGTTCGGCCGCAGCCGTTGCCGCATTCCTGTGCGCCGGCGCCACCGCGACCGACACCGGCGGCTCGATCCGCCAGCCGGCCGCCTTCACCGGCACCGTCGGCATCAAGCCGACCTATGGCCGCTGCTCGCGCTGGGGCATCGTCGCCTTCGCATCCTCGCTCGATCAGGCCGGCCCGATCGCCCGCGACGTGCGTGACGCGGCGATCCTGCTGAAGTCGATGGCGAGCGTCGATGCCAAGGACACGACGTCGGTCGATCTGCCGGTGCCGGACTACGAAGCCTCGCTCGGCCAGTCGTTGAGGGGCACGAAGATCGGGATTCCGAAGGAATACCGTGTCGACGGCATGCCGGGCGAAATCGAAACCCTGTGGCAGCAGGGCATTGCCTGGCTGAAGGACGCCGGTGCCGAGATTGTCGATATCAGCCTGCCGCACACCAAATATGCGCTGCCGGCCTATTACATCGTCGCGCCCGCCGAAGCCTCGTCCAACCTTGCCCGCTATGACGGTGTCCGCTACGGCCTGCGCGTCGATGGCAAGGACATTGCCGACATGTACGAAAAGACCCGCGCTGCCGGCTTCGGAACCGAGGTCAAGCGCCGCATCATGATCGGCACCTATGTGCTGTCGGCCGGCTATTACGACGCCTATTACCTGCAGGCCCAGAAGGTCCGCACGCTGATCAAGCGCGACTTCGAGCTGGCCTTCCACGCCGGTGTCGATGCGATCCTGACGCCTGCCACGCCATCCTCCGCCTTCGGCATTGCCGACGAGGATCTGGCGTCCGATCCGGTGAAGATGTACCTGAACGATATCTTCACGGTAACGGTCAACATGGCCGGCCTTCCGGGCATCGCCGTTCCCGCCGGCCTCGACCACAAGGGCCTGCCGCTCGGCCTGCAGCTGATCGGCAAGCCGTTCGAGGAAGAAACGCTGTTCAAGACGGCGCATGTCATCGAGCAGGCCGCCGGAAAATTCCAGCCTGCAAAGTGGTGGTAAGCCCCTCGGTGCTGCTGGCCAAACCGCAGCACTGATGCTCTAGTTGTGGCGGAAGGGATCCGCCACATGATGATCGTCCGCCTTGCGCGCGAAGATGAAACCCCAGCTCTTGCGGCAATCGGGCTTGATGCCTGGGAAAAAGCCGTTTCCGGCGTTGCCGATGCGCAGTCCATGCGCCGTGTGGCCGAGCTGTCGTTCCTGTCCTTTCTGAGATCGAAGTGGTTTTCGGTGAGCGTCATCGAAAACAGCGGCACGGTTGCCGGCTGGGCAGCGCGCGAAGACAATGACGGCGCAATCTCCGATCTCTGGATAGAACCGGCGATGCAACGAAGCGGTCTCGGCTCCTGCCTGCTTGCCGATCTGGAACGCCGGATTCTGAGCGACGGATTTGAGGCTGCCGCGATCAGGACCCATGCGCAGAACGCCCCGGCCATCGGTTTTTTCCGCAAGCACGGATATGCGATCAGTTCGCTGTCGACGGCCTATGCGCCGAAGCTCGATCGCGACGTCGAATCGGTCGGCATGACGAAAATGCTGGGAGAACCTGTCGTTCATCAGGATCAGCAATGGTTCTGAGCGGCGGCCATGCAGCTGAAATGGTGATGTGAAAAACCGGTGAGACCGTTCATTCGGTCCCACCGGTTTTGCCTTGTCAGCGGTTGTTCAACTGCGCGCGCACGAGAACGAGGCCGCGTTGGGTGATCCGGTACGGTTTACCGCCCGATGAAGAAATCGCTTTCTTCCGCTTCAGCTTGCGAAACATATCCAGGCCGAATCCGGGATAGAGCCAGCCGTCGCGGGTGAAGCATCGGACGTTGTCGATGGTCTTGCCGTCAGCGCGGAAGATTTCGATGCGGCCGCCTTGGGCCATAAGATGTAGAATACGCTGTTCTTCGCGTGAAATGTCCATTGATGATGAGATCCGAAAAGCGTTCGATTGAACGCATGAAAACGGGTCTGGCGTTCAGTCGAACGCCAGGGCTTCGTTTTCCGGCCCATGCCCGCAAAAGGTTTTTGCAGGCAGGGCCTTCAGGCAATCTCAGATATCGAGAACATCAAAACTCCATAGGACGGCCGCTTGTAAGCGAAGGAAAGCTGCCCCGTCAAGAATGCGCGACTGTTGCGGCGGCCGGTTTCAGAAATCAGCCGGTTGCGTCGTGCGTCAGGAATGAAAAACGTAACCGGCGAGAACCCACGGCAATAGCAGAAGCCCGACGGAAACAATGGCTGCGTGCAACACGAGGATCGCCGTCAGCCGGGTTCGGAACGGCTCCTTGCGGGTCTTGTGCCGCAACAGCCGCTGGGCGGCAAAGGCGCCGAGGCTGCCGCCGAAGAAGGCAAGGCTCAAAAGCTTGGTTTCGGCGATGCGCCGGGTTCCCTCGCGCGCAGCCGTCTTGTCCCACCAGAAGACGCAGTACGTCGTGATGTTCAAGACAAGCAGCAGAACTGTAAGCCACAGGCAGAGGGTCATTCCGCTAGAGTGCCGGAAAAAATTGAACAGATCGCAAACGCCCGGATATCGGGCATCAATACGCCGTGCCGGATGCGACAAGCCTTGCACGCCATAGCCAATTGTTCTACCCAGAGACACACGAATTCGAGCTTACAGAAGAGCATTCCATGACCCTCGTCGACGTCCGCATCTCCGAACCGAAACGCTATATTCCCGGCGCCACTGGCGATTGGGAAGTCATTGTCGGCATGGAAGTCCATGCCCAGGTGACGAGCAATTCGAAGCTGTTTTCGGGTGCCTCGACGACCTTCGGCAATGCCCCGAACTCCAACGTCTCGCTGGTCGATGCGGCGATGCCCGGCATGTTGCCCGTCATCAACGAGGAATGCGTCAAGCAGGCGGTCCGCACCGGTCTTGGTCTGAAGGCCCAGATCAACAAGCGCTCGATCTTCGACCGCAAGAACTACTTCTATCCGGACCTGCCGCAGGGCTACCAGATTTCCCAGTTCAAGGATCCGATCGTCGGTGAAGGCCAGATCGTCATTTCGGTCGGCCCCGACCGTCAGGGCCAGTTCGAGGATGTCGAGATCGGCATCGAGCGGCTGCATCTGGAGCAGGACGCCGGCAAGTCGATGCACGACCAGAACCCGACCATGTCCTATGTCGACCTCAACCGGTCCGGCGTGGCGCTGATGGAGATTGTCTCCAAGCCGGACATGCGCTCCTCCGACGAAGCCAAGGCCTACATGACCAAGCTGCGTTCGATCGTGCGCTATCTCGGCACCTGCGATGGTAACATGGACGAGGGCTCGATGCGCGCCGACGTCAACGTTTCCGTGCGCCGTCCCGGCGAGGATTTCGGCACGCGTTGCGAAATCAAGAACGTCAACTCCATCCGCTTCATCGGTCAGGCGATCGAATACGAGGCTCGCCGCCAGATCGCCATTCTCGAAGACGGCGGCTCGATCGATCAGGAAACCCGCCTGTTCGATCCGAACAAGGGCGAGACCCGTTCGATGCGTTCCAAGGAAGACGCGCATGATTACCGCTATTTCCCGGATCCGGACCTTTTGCCGCTGGAATTCGATGATGCCTTCATCGAAGACCTGAAGGCGCATCTGCCGGAACTGCCCGACGACAAGAAGGAGCGCTTCGTGCGCGATCTCGGCCTCTCGGTCTACGATGCGTCGGTGCTCGTCTCGGAAAAGGCGATTGCGGATTATTTTGAGGCCGTGGCCGCTGGCCGCGACGGCAAGATTGCTGCCAACTGGGTGATCAACGACCTGCTCGGCGCCTTGAACAAAGCCGGCAAAGCCATTGAAGAGACTCCGGTTTCGCCGGCCCAGCTTGGTGGCATTCTCGACCTGATCAAATCGGAAGTCATCTCCGGCAAGATCGCCAAGGACCTGTTCGAAATTGTCTGGACAGAGGGCGGCGACCCGGCCGAGCTGGTCGAAAGCCGCGGCATGAAGCAGGTGACTGACACAGGCGCCATCGAAAAGGCCGTCGACGAGATCATCGCCGCAAACCCGGATCAGGTCGCCAAGGTTCAGGCCAAGCCTTCGCTGGCCGGCTGGTTCGTCGGCCAGGTGATGAAGTCGACCGGCGGCAAGGCAAACCCGCAGGCGGTGCAGGCGCTGGTCAAGGCCAAGCTCGGTATCGAGGAGTAACCCGGTGTTCTTCGTCCGGACAGCCACTGAGCGCGATCTGGCGAAAGTCAGCACGCTTCTGGCCGAGACTGCGCATGCGACCTACGATGCGCAGTACGGTGCCGAAAAGATCAGCGAGATGACGGCCAAGTGGCATTCGGTGGCTGCATTGAAGGCCAATCTCCAGCGCAAGAACGGCGAATTTCTCGTCGCCGATGATGGCAAGGTAATCGGCGGCATGGGCTTTGCCTCGATGTCGGAAACGCTGCATGAAACTGCGGTGCTGCACCAGCTCTATGTCCTGCCGCAATTTCAACGGCAGGGAATTGCCCGCGACATCTTCGCCGAGCTTGAGACCTGTTTTCCCTATGCCGGCACGATGCGTGTCGAGGTCGAGGAAAACAATCTGAAAGCCATCGGCTTCTACGAGGCGCATGGCTTCGTCAGGGCAGGGACCGGCGCAGCCACCTGGGGCATTGCGACGATCGTGATGGAAAAGCCGCTCGGGTAACGCCGCTTCGTGCCGATGCCGCGGTTTGCTGGACGAGCCGGTTTCGCCCCTGCGTTTCAGCTTCAAGCTCCCTTTGAAATAACAATGCGGCAACGGAATCACTGGACATTGACGAGGCTGCGCGGCATAAGCGGATCAGCACTCTAGGATATCCCGCGCGGATTTTTGGCGCGGTCAAGGACGGACATCATGAAGTCTCTGCTGCAGATTTTTACCTGGTGGAATGGACAGACGATCGGTACCCGCTTTCACACCTGGCGCTTCGGCAAACGGGTGGGCGAAGATGCAGCCGGCAATGTCTACTATCAGGGCGGCAAGGACTCCGAGGGCCGCACCCGCCGCTGGGTCATCTACAACGGTTATGCCGACGCTTCCGCCATTCCGCCGGGCTGGCACGGTTGGATGCATCATCGCACCGACGTTTCGCCGGCGGACGAAAGCTACAAGCCGCGCGAATGGCAGAAGCCGCACCAGCCAAACGGCACCGGCTCCGCCCAGGCCTACCGGCCACCGGGCTCGATCAATGCTACCGGCGAACGTCCGCGCGTTACCGGCGATTATGATGCCTGGACGCCGCGCTCCTGAACCGGATTTGCAAACAGTTTCTTTGGAATTGTTGATTGCACCGCAGGCACCATGCCGCGGCCACATTTGATGTTTAGCGCCTGATAAACGGCACATGGCCGGAGATCGCGCGGGAGACGGGCGTTAGAATGGTAGTTTCAAGTCAGCGAATTCCAAAGCGCCGGATGTTTGCGGCAGCGACGCTGCTCGCAGTTGCCGGTGCCTCGTTTCTCTCGATGACAGCCATCGCCGACGCCGCGCGGGTCACCAATCCGGTTGCGGTCTTTTCCGGCATCGACAAGATCACCGGCCGCATCACCACTTTCGATGTCTATATCGGCGAAACCGTCCAGTTCGGTGCGCTGCAGGTCACCCCCCGCGTCTGCTACAGCCGCGACGATACGGAAGCGCCGAAGACCGATACGTTCGTCGAGGTCGATGAAATCACGCTGGACCGCAAGATTCGCCGCATCTTCACCGGCTGGATGTTTGCCGATAGCCCGGGCCTGAATGCCGTCGAGCATCCCGTCTATGACGTCTGGCTGAACAGCTGCAAGGCAAAGTCCGACCTGCCGCCGCCGGACACTGCGGCCAAGCAATAACCGATTTCCCGATTTTAGAACTTCAGGTGCGGTGTCGCGATGGCGCGCGCCAGCATTTTTTCATAGCGCGATTTCGGCACGTCGATAGCGCCGAAATTCTTCAGATGCTCGGTGGTGAACTGGGTATCGAGCAGGACAAAGCCCTGCCTTCGCAGCCGCTCAACCAGATGCACGAGGCAGATCTTCGAAGCATCGGTGCGGCGGGAAAACATGCTCTCGCCGAAGAAGGCCGAGCCGAGCGAGACGCCGTAGAGGCCGCCCACCAGTTCTTTGCCTTCCCAGGCTTCCACACAATGCGCATGGCCCATGCTGTGCAGCGTCGCATAGAGCGTGCGGATCTTGGCGTTGATCCAGGTGGTCGGCCGGTCCGGGGCAGGGGCGGCGCAGCCCTCCATCACCTGTTCGAAGGCGGTGTCGTAGCGGATATCGAACGGCGCGCGCCGAACGGTTTTTGCAAGGCTTTTGGAAATGTGGAAATCGTCGAGCGGGATGATCCCGCGCAGTTCAGGCTCGACCCAGAAGAGTTCGGGATCGTCGGCGCTGTCGGCCATAGGGAACAGGCCGATGGAATAGGCCCGCAACAGCAAATCCGGCGTAATGTCCGGCTGCCTGCTGCGGGTCCCTTTCATTTAAAACCTCATTCGGCCGTCTTGGCCAGATAGTTTTCCAGCCAATGGATGTCGTAGTCGCCGTTGGCGATGTCCTGATTGTTGATCAGGTCCTGGAACAGAGGCAAGGTGGTCTTGATACCGTCGATGACGAATTCATCCAGCACGCGGCGCAGGCGCATCATGCATTCGACGCGGGTGCGTCCATGCACGATCAGCTTGCCGATCAGGCTGTCGTAATAGGGCGGGATCTTGTAGCCCTGATAGGCGCCTGAATCGACGCGAACGCCAAGGCCGCCCGGTGCATGGAAATGCGTGATCGTGCCGGGGGACGGCACGAAGGTGCGCGCATCCTCGGCATTGATGCGGCATTCGATGGCATGGCCGGAAAAGACGATCTCGTCCTGCGTCACGGAAAGACCACCGCCGGAAGCGACGCGGATCTGCTCGTGCACCAGGTCAATGCCGGTGATGGCTTCGGTGATCGGATGCTCGACCTGCAGGCGGGTGTTCATCTCGATGAAGAAGAACTCGCCGTTTTCGTAGAGAAATTCGATCGTGCCGGCACCGCGATATTTCAGCTTGCGCATGGCATCGGCGCAGATTTCGCCGATCTTCATCCGCTGCTCGACGTTGAGAGCCGGAGAGTTGGCTTCTTCCCAGACCTTCTGGTGGCGGCGCTGCAAAGAGCAATCGCGTTCGCCCAGATGAATGGCATTGCCTTCGCCGTCACCGACGATCTGGACCTCGATATGGCGCGGCTTGCCGAGGTATTTTTCCATATAGACGGCATCGTTGCCGAAAGCGGCAAGCGCCTCGGAACGGGCCGTGGAAACCGCCTCGGACAGTTCTTCCTCGTTCTTTGCAACCTTCATGCCGCGACCGCCGCCGCCGGCGGTGGCCTTGATCAGCACGGGGAAGCCGATTTCGCGGGCGATCTCGAGCGCGTTCTCCGGCTTCACTTCGCCAGCGGAACCGGGAACAACCGGAATGCCGAGTGCCTTTGCCGTTTCCTTTGCCGTGATCTTGTCACCCATGATGCGGATGTGATCGGCGGTCGGTCCGATAAAGGTGATGCCGTGCGCGTCGAGAATGTCGGCGAACTTGGCATTTTCCGACAGGAAGCCGTAGCCCGGATGCACGGCGTCGGCGCCGGTGATCTCGCAGGCCGCGACGATCTGATGGATGTTGAGGTAGCTGTCGCGCGAGGGTGGCGGGCCAATGCAGACGCTCTCGTCAGCCAGCCGCACATGCATCGCATTGGCGTCGGCGGTCGAGTGAACCGCGACCGTCGCGATGCCGAGTTCCTTGCAGGCGCGCAGGACCCTGAGGGCGATTTCGCCGCGATTGGCAATGAGGATCTTGGAAATCATCTGCGCGGCCTATTCGATGACAACAAGCGCTTCGCCGTATTCAACCGGTGCGCCGTCTTCAACGAGGATTTCGACGACCTTGCCGGAGCGCGGCGCCGGGATCTGGTTCATCGTCTTCATGGCTTCGATGATCAGGATGGTCTGGCCTTCCTTGACGGTGGCGCCGACTTCAACGAACGGGCGCGAGCCGGGGGCCGGCGACAGGTAGGCCGTGCCCACCATCGGCGCGGTGAGGGCATTCTTGGAGGTTCTTGCGGTTTCGGCAGCCGAGACCGCGGCAACGCCGGCGGATGCGATCTGAACAGGTGCTGCGGCCGGAACCGGAGCCGACACGTATTGCGGCGTACCGGCGCGCGAAACGCGGATACGCAGGTCGTCCTGTTCCACTTCGATTTCAGTGAGATCGGTTTCGTTCAGGATGTTGGCGAGATCGCGGATCAGCGTCTGGTCGATGCCGGGTTTCTTGTCAGCCATGGATATGAGCCTCGTGTTCTTTTTATTTCGTGAGTTGTGTGAGTGTCTTTAGCGCATTGAGCGCCAGAATGTAACTGTCGGCTCCGAAACCGCAGATGACGCCCTTGGCGGCGGGTGCCAGCATCGATTTGTGCCGGAATTCCTCGCGGGCATGAACGTTGGAAAGGTGCACCTCGACGACCGGAATGCCGATCGCCTTGGCCGCATCGTGCAGCGCGATCGATGTATGGGTGTAGGCGCCGGCATTGATGACGATGCCCTGTGCCACGCCGCCCGCCTCATGGAACCAGTCGACGAGATCGCCTTCATGATTGCTCTGGCGGCAGACGACGTTGAGGCCGAGTAGATTGCCATGCTCGACGCACATCGCTTCGATGTCGGCCAGTGTCAGGGTCCCATAAATCCCGGGCTCGCGTTTTCCGAGCGCGTTGAGGTTGGGGCCGTTCAGCACGAAAATGGTCGATGGCATAAGGGGATCCGGTCCGATAGTCGAGCGCTACCTATAGACCGGCGGACTGCCAAGGAAAAGCCCTTTGGCCCCCCTCGGCATTTGTCCACAAGCCATAACGCATCGCTTTGCCCAAAAAAGGTGAGGCTTAGCAGATGGTCTTGCCGCAGGTACGGACGTTGGTGACCTTCGTTTCAATTTCTTCGGCACCGACAGCGCCATAGACGGCTTCCTTGCCGACGACGTAGGAAGGCGTACCGGTGATGCCGAGATCGTTGGCAAGCGTATAGACTTCCTTGACGGCATCGTCCTGGGTGTTTTCAGCCATCTTCTTGCGCAGGTCGGCTTCGGAAACGCCAAGGCCGGTGGCAACGGCCATCGCCGTGTCTTCGTTGGCGCGATCCTCGCCGCCGAGCAGCTTGCGATGGAAGTCACCGTACTTTTCCGGTGCGATTGCCATGAATGCGGTGCTGACCTTGTGCGCAGCCATGGAATCAGGGCCGAGGATAGGCAGTTCCTTCAGGACGAAACGGACATTCTTGTCCTTTTCGAGAATGGTTTCCATGTCGGACAGAGCGCGTTTGCAGTAGCCGCAATTGTAGTCGTAGAACTCGACGATGGTGACGTCGCCATTGGGATTGCCGAGCGTGACGTCATAGGGCGACTGGAAAATCGCCTTCTCATTGTCGGTGATGGCGGCCTGCGCCTGCACCATCTGTTCGTCGGCCTGCTTCTTCTTCAGCGCCTGCTGGGCTTCGAGCAGGATTTCCGGATTGGCGACAAGGTATTCCTTGATGAAATCGCCGATTTCCTGCTTCTGCTTGGCATCCAGCGCGTAGGCTGCCGGAGAAGCCGCAGCACTCGCCGTCAAAAGCATGAGCGAAGCGGCGATGATCTTTCGAGCGTTGAATGCCATGTTGGTCCTCGTTGTCTTTCTTTGCTGCAGTCTGTCGTTCAAGTGCTAAGGCCGCGTCAACAGGCTTGTTTGAAGGACAACAGATATCGCTGCCGACCATAGGGCGGCGCGGCGCCAAACGAAACCGCAAAATCGGCGGAAATGCGGCGCTCGCGCACTTGTGAACCTCTTTGCGATCAGGCACATGCCTGTCACGTCAAAAATATCGAGGATGTGCCGTTGAAGCCTCTTTCCGTTCGCAGCTCCGTCGAACCGTTCCATGCCATGGACGTTCTGGCAGAAGCCACCAAGCGCCGCGAAGCCGGCTATCCGGTCATCTCGATGGCGGTCGGCCAGCCGAGCTATCCCGCGCCGAAGGCGGCGCTGGAGGCGGCACGAACGGCGCTTGGCCATGGCCGCCTCGGTTATACCGACGCGCTCGGAACCGCATCGCTCAGGATGGCGATCGCCCGGCACTACCGCAGACGTTACGGCATCGACATTGATCCTCAGCGTGTTGCTGTCACGACGGGATCGTCGGCAGGCTTCAATCTGGCATTTCTGGCGCTGTTCGATCCGGGCGATTGTGTCGCCATCGCCCGCCCGGGCTATCCGGCCTACCGCAACATCCTGGCAGCCCTCGGTCTGACGGTCATCGAGGTCGAGGCAGATGCCGAAAGCGGCTTTACGCTGACGCCGCAAAACCTGGAGGCTGCTGCGGCAAAAGCCGGCAAACGCCTGAGCGGCGTACTCCTTGCAAGCCCGGCCAATCCGACAGGCACGGTCACGGGCAGGGCAGGGCTGAAGGCGCTCGCCGATTACTGCCATGACAACGATATCGCCTTCATTTCCGACGAGATCTATCACGGTCTGACATTTGCCGGCGAAGAGACGACGGCGCTGGCGGTGACCGATGAGGCCGTCATCATCAATTCGTTCTCGAAGTATTATTGCATGACCGGCTGGCGGATCGGCTGGATGGTGCTGCCGGAGGCGCAGGTCCGCGCCTTCGAGCGCATCGCCCAGAGCCTCTATATCTCACCGCCGGAACTGTCGCAGATCGCCGCAGAAGCAGCGCTCGGCTGTGAAGCGGAACTCGATGTCTACAAGGCATCCTATGCCGCCAACCGCGATCTCCTGCTGAAGCGCCTGCCAGAGATCGGCTTTTCCATCGCCTCGCCGATGGACGGGGCGTTCTACGCCTATGCCGATGTCAGCCGTTTCACCAATGACAGCATGGAGTTTGCCCGCAAGATGCTGGCCGAGATCAATGTCGCGGCAACGCCGGGGCTGGATTTCGATCCGCTCGAAGGCCATCGCGCGATGCGGTTTTCCTATGCGGGAGCAGAGGCCGACATGGCTGAAGCGATGGACCGCGTCGCCCGCTGGCTGGCGTGATTCTATAGCGATCTCAGATCGTTAAATGTTTTTCCGGAATCGATCTGTGACAGCCGTGAATCCACTTGTGAAGCGGATTGACAACATGCGCGCCTAACAGACGCGCACACACAGCCGACCGGTTCGGGCGATCAGTTCAAAACGCATGCCTCAGCGGCAGATGCGGATCATCTTGACGACAGCAGCGCCCTGTTGGTCCGTCGAGCGGACGGTCTTGATCACGCAGACCGGTTCAAAGGCGGTGTCATAGCTGCCGTAGTAAAAATCATTGTAGCGCTGACGGCTCTTGCCGCCGGCCTGGGACGTTGCTGCAAGCGAAATCGTGGGTATGGCGACAAGCGCCGCTGCGACAAGAATACGTCGCATGATTGCCTCCTCCGGCTGATGAAGGACGAGCCCATCCCGTCCAGCGGAGCACAATCTGCCGCAGTCTCTATATTTTCGCAGTTCCTTATGGAACAGGCCTCAAGATGAAAAAAACCGGCCAGTCGCCTGGCCGGTTTTTCGTGTCCTAAAGCATGTCGCGCAAAAGTGTGTAGCGGTTTTGCGATAACGACATGCGTAAAGTCAAAGACCTAAAGCGCGAGAAG
Source organism: Pararhizobium sp. P1_E7 (assembly GCF_056405855.1). NCBI lineage: Bacteria > Pseudomonadati > Pseudomonadota > Alphaproteobacteria > Hyphomicrobiales > Rhizobiaceae > Pararhizobium > Pararhizobium sp. P1_E7. Next base: position 73,069 of record NZ_JBFUBH010000014.1, read on the forward strand.
CGAATCTGAGAGATCGCGACGCGCTTTAGCAGTTCCGGCTCAGAAGAAGCCGCGCTTCTGCCACCAGCCGCCCTTCTTGGGCTTTGCCGGTTCGGCGTCGCCCTCGTCCTTCTTGACGGTGGACGACTTGACCACCGGCTCGCTGGCAATCGCCTCGATATCGCGGTTGGCGCGTACCAGCTTCGTCTCTTCGAGGGCTGCAGCAGCCTTCTCGACGGCCGGTTCTTCGATGACAGCTTCCGCTTCGGGCTTTGCTTCGACGGCAGCCTGGGCATCCGCATCGGCGGTCGCGGCTGGTGCTTCCTCGGCGACGGCCACCTCGGCGGCAGCAACGGCCTTCTTGCGGCTGCGCTTCGGCTTGGCCGGCTTCACCTCTTCCTCGGCAACGACGGGAACTTCAGCGACCTCGACGGCAACGGCTGAAACCACCTCTTCGACTGCGGCGGCAGCTGATGCTTCCGCTTCGCCCAGCGAGGCTTCCTCGCCACCGGTTTCGCCGTCGGCTGCAAGGTTTTCACCTTCTGCCTCGTCCGGACGGTTGCGGCGGCCACCGCGCTTGCCGCGACGGCGGCGCTTGCGCTTCTGGCGTTCTTCTTCGCTCAGGCCTGCATCCTGTGCATCGTCGGCACCGGCCTGTGCGGCAACGTCATCGGCTTCGTCTTCGTCGCCATCCTCATCGGACGCGTCATCGGAACGGGCACCGGCTTCGGCACCCTGATCGCTACCCGGGCGGCCACCGCGCCGGCGCCGGCGGCGCTTGCGCTTGCGGTTGCCCTGATCGTCACCCTGTGCAGCAGGCTCGCGTTCTGCCCGTTCCGCCCGTTCGGGCTTGGCTTCGACCACGGCTTCTTCGTCGTCTTCGATATCCTCTTCGATGACGATATCGTCGTCCTCGTCGATTTCCGGTTCAAACTGGATGATCTGCTCGATCTTGACCGGATTCTCGACAGCTTCGCCACGATCGATGGCAAAATGCTGGGCGCCGACATGGGCGTCCGCCTCGACGATGATCTGAACGCCGAAACGCTCTTCATAATCGACGATCGTGCCGCGCTTGTGGTTCAGGAGGTAGAGCGCGATATCCGGTGTCGTGCGCACGGTGATGTTGTGCGTGGTGTTCTTCAGCAGATATTCCTCGACGCCGCGCAGGACATGCAGGGCAACGGAGGACTGCGAACGCACATGGCCCGTGCCGTTGCAATGCGAGCAGACCTGCATCGTCGATTCCAGCACCGAGGCGCGAATACGCTGGCGCGACATTTCGAGCAGGCCGAAATGCGAGATGCGGCCGACCTGGATGCGGGCGCGGTCGTTCTTCAGATGATCCTTCAGACGCTTCTCGACGGCGCGGTTGTTGCGCTTTTCTTCCATGTCGATGAAGTCGACGACCACAAGGCCGGCAAGGTCGCGCAGGCGCAGCTGGCGGGCGACTTCTTCGGCGGCTTCGAGGTTGGTCTGGAGGGCTGTGTCCTCGATCGAGTGTTCGCGGGTCGAACGGCCCGAGTTGACGTCGATGGCAACCAGCGCCTCGGTCTGGTTGATGATGATGTAGCCGCCCGATTTCAGCGTTACCTGCGGCACCAGCATGCGGTCGAGCTGGGCTTCGATGCCCGAGCGCGAGAAGATCGGATGCACGTCGCGGTAGGGCTGAACCACCTTGGCGTGGCTCGGCATCAGCATCTTCATGAAGCCCTTGGCTTCCTTGTAGCCTTCTTCGCCGGCAACGATGATCTCGCTGATATCCTTGTTGTAAAGGTCGCGGATCGAGCGCTTGATCAGGCTACCTTCCTCATAGACGAGGCAGGGGGCAGTCGAGGACAAAGTCAGCGTGCGGACGTTTTCCCAAAGGCGCATCAGATATTCGAAGTCGCGCTTGACTTCGACCTTGGTGCGGTTGGCACCGGCGGTGCGCAGGATGACGCCCATGCCCTGCGGCACGTCGAGCGCGCGGGCGATTTCCTTCAGGCGCTTGCGGTCCGGCAGGTTGGTGATCTTGCGGGAAATACCGCCGCCGCGCGCCGTGTTCGGCATCAGCACCGAGTAGCGGCCGGCAAGCGACAGGTAGGTGGTCAGCGCCGCGCCCTTGTTGCCGCGTTCTTCCTTGGCCACCTGCACCAGCAGGATCTGCCGGCGCTTGATGACTTCCTGGATGCGGTACTGCTTGCGCGGGCGGCGGTTGACCTGCCGGTCCGGCACTTCTTCCATCGCGTCTTCGGCGCCGACGGATTCGATGACTTCCTTTTCTTCGTGATGACCGTCGTCATCATCGTCGTCATCACGGCTGCGGCGTCCGCCACGGGTGTCTTCGGAAATGCTGTCGGTATCGACCATGGCAGCCATTTCGCCGCCTGTACCTTCTTCGCCATCGGCATCGGCTGTGGCCGCTTCAGCCTCGGCTGCGGCAGCCTTCTTGGTGCGGCGCGGGCGCTTGGCCTTTGTCTTCGGCTTTTCGTCTGCCTCGACGGCAGTTTCCACAATCTCGGCCGGTTCGGCAGCCGCCTCGATCACCTCGACGACGGTTTCTTCGGCGGTTTCTGCCGTTTCCTCATCGGAATCGGGGCCGAGATCCGTGCCGGTTTCGACATGCTCGATGTCATCGTCGCGGCGCGCTTCTTCGGCTTCCGCCTTGAGCAGGGCCTGCCGGTCGGCAAGCGGGATCTGGTAATAGTCGGGATGGATTTCCGCGAAGGCCAGAAAGCCGTGGCGGTTGCCGCCGTAATCGACGAAGGCCGCCTGCAGCGACGGTTCTACGCGCGTCACTTTCGCGAGATAGATATTGCCGCGGATCTGTTTCTTGTGTTCGGATTCGAAGTCGAATTCTTCTATGCGGTTTCCGCGGACGACAACGACGCGCGTCTCTTCAGCGTGAGACGCATCGATAAGCATTTTCTCTGCCATGTAAGTGGTGCTCCTCGGCGCACCCTGGAAACGGCAGGAAAATAGCGTCCCGGAGGAGACTTTCCATACAGTTCAGGTTTTTCGCCGGATGTGAATGTTCCTGCATGGTTGGGGAGATCGTCCAACAGCCAGACGGCAGCCGGAACCAGTCTGTTCCGGGGCCTGTTTACTTCTGACCGATACTGCTGGGACAACGTCAATGACCAAACAAGAATGCCAATGTATTAGGCCCTGAAGGCCCGATGAATGTGCCCGTTCACGGGCCTTCGGTGATCGTCACCATAAACGCTCCGGCCACCGCCGGAATTTCACGATTCAGCATGCGAGGAAAAAGTGGAGCGACGGCGGATGAAGCGCGACTGCTTGTCCGAGACGTGATCTGCGTTGAAGCGGTTTTACCCGTCCCGATCACGCTCTGGCGCCAAGGCTTTGAAGACCCTTTGGCTGCCGGTCGTCGATTCTATCCCGTCAACACTTTCTCCCTGCGACGCTTTTATGTTTTCTATGTCACAATGGCAAGGGAAAAGCCGGATTCGCCATAATATTGATTGATTCGCTTGTCGGGGTATGCACTGGCGAAGTGCCGGTTTCTGGCTGCCTTTGACCTTGTTTGGTGTGCTGAAAGACGGTTGCAGACGGGCTTCAGCGCTGCCGGCAAGGTTCGGTTAACCATATGGGGGCATGGATGATCCAGGGCGGTCACCTGTCATATGTGCGCATGGCGCCGTAAAACGGCACCGCGCATTCGGACTATCAATGATGCGTTGTTCGGGCTTCCGATGAAACGCCGGCGACAAGGAATAGCGGATTTGATCCTGTCTGCGACGATGCGGCGATGGCTGCTTGGCCTCTTTCTTCTATGCGGCGCACCGGTTGCGCAGGCCGGGGATGCGCCGCTGCTTGCCTATGGCGCCCGGATCGCCGGCGATGACGCCCGCACCAGGGTGGTGATCGACTTCGATCGCAAGCCCGTATTCTTCGTCCACTATGTCGCCAATCCTGCCCGCGTCATCGTCGATCTTCCCGAAACGTCGTTTGGACTGAAACCGGAAGACCTCAAGGCGAGGGGCGTGTTCACCGAAATCCGCTACGGCGCCATGGGTGCCGGCAGTTCGCGGGTGGTCCTGACCGCGAAAAAGCCGGTGGCCATCACCGTCGCTGACGTGAAACCCGACGAAGAGGGCAAGGGGTTCAGGCTGGTGCTCGATGCGGAACGGGTCACGGAGGATCGTTTTGCTGTTCTTCTCAAGGAGCAGCAGTGGACCGGGAGCGTCACATCGACGAAAACCGCACGGGTAGTAGAGCCGCCGGCATCCGGATCGTTCGTCGTCGCAGTGGATGCCGGGCATGGCGGGATCGATACGGGCGCGATCGGCAGCGAGACCAAGATGGAGGAGAAGAGCGTGACGCTCGCCTTTGCGGAGGAACTGGCAGCAACCCTCAACAAGGAGAGCGGCGTCAAGGCTTTTCTCACACGCGACAAGGACGAGTTCCTGTCCTTGCCCGAGCGGGTGCAGATCGCCCGCCAGCATGGCGCCAACCTGTTCATCTCCCTTCACGCCGACACGCTGAAACAGCGCGATATTCGCGGCGCCACCGTCTACACCATCTCGGACAAAGCATCCGACCATCTCGCCGCAAACCTTGCCGAGCGCGAAAATCTGTCCGATGAATTCGCTGGCGTCGCCTTCAAGAGCGAACCGGCTGAAGTCGCGGACATACTCATCGATCTGACGCGCCGTGAAACGCAGGCGTTCTCCGTCAATCTGGCGCGTTCCGTCGTCTCGTCCTTCGAAGGGCAGATCAACCTGATCAACAATCCGCATCGCCATGCCGGATTCCGTGTCCTGCAGGCGCCAGATGTACCGTCGATCCTGCTGGAACTGGGCTTTTTGTCCAACAAGCAGGATGAAAAGCTGCTCGTCGATCCGGTCTGGCGCGGCAAGGTTGCCGATCTTTTGGCCGTTGCCGTTCGCGGCTATCGCGGCGGAGCGGTGGCGAACGGCGGTTGATCCCCGCTGTCGAAGGCATTGCTTGTTGTTGCCGCGTGGGTTTGCGGCGCGATAAAGTCTGTTGTGATTTGTGTCGCTGCGGTAACAGCGATATCCTTTTCAAGGGGATGGCCGGCGTTTATTGCATCGAAAGCCCTATTTTGCTCACAATCCGGTCGCTATCCGGAAGCCTCAATCGCGCGGTTGGTGATCTGGAACAGGATCGCTGGTCGTAAACGTGCAACGCGGAAGAGCTTCTGCTGCCCCTTTGGCGGCGGCATTCGTTCGCAGTTAAATTCGTCAGTGTGATTGCATTCGGGCAAGGTGCGGGTTAGGCCCTCCGGCAACGTGTGCTCCGCATAGATAAACGACAACAGGATACCGGTACCTGGCTGATGATCAGACTGATTGGATATTTCTTCGGCATTGGCGCATTTCTGGTGCTCGGCGTAGCCGCGGCTGCCGCCATCTATCTTGGGCATGTGACCAAGGACCTGCCAGATTATGAGGTTCTCAACAGCTACGCGCCACCGGTAACGACACGCGTCCACGCCGGCAATGGCGCGCTGATGGCCGAATATGCCCGCGAGCGCCGCCTCTATCTGCCGATCCAGGCTATTCCCGATCGCGTCAAGGCGGCTTTCATTTCAGCCGAAGACAAGAATTTCTATCAGCATCCCGGCGTTGACATCACCGGCCTTGGCCGCGCCATCTTCGTCAACCTGCAGAATTTCGGTTCCGGCCGCCGTCCGGTCGGCGCCTCGACGATTACCCAGCAGGTCGCCAAGAACTTCCTTCTCTCCGCCGACCAGACGATCGACCGCAAGGTCAAGGAAGCCATCCTGTCCTTCCGCATCGAGCAGGCCTATAGCAAGGACCGCATTCTCGAGCTTTATCTCAACGAGATTTTCTTCGGCTTGAATTCCTACGGCATCGCCGGTGCAGCGCTCACCTATTTCGACAAGTCGGTGACGGAACTGACCATTGCCGAGACGGCCTACCTGGCCGCGTTGCCGAAAGGGCCTTCGAACTACCATCCGTTTCGCCGCGAAAAGGCGGCCCTGGAACGCCGCAATTGGGTCATCGACCGCATGGTCGAGAACGGTTACGTCACCAAGAGTGACGGTGAGGACGCAAAGAAACAGCCGCTCGGCGTCACCGTCCGGCGCGGCGGCTCGCATCTGTTCGCATCCGACTATTTCGCCGAGGAAGTTCGCCGCCAGATCATCCAGCGTTACGGCGACAATGCCCTTTATGAGGGTGGTCTGTCCGTTCGGACCTCGCTCGACCCGCAGCTGCAGGTGGAAGCTCGCAAGGTGCTGCAGAATGCACTGGTCTCCTATGATGAGCGCCGCGGGTTCCATGGCGCGCTGAAGACGATCGAGATCGGTGGAGACTGGGGCGAGCCGCTCGGCAAACTCGAGGCGCTTTCCGACGTGCCCGAATGGAAGCTCGCGGTCGTTCTGTCCGTTGACGGCAACGGTGCCGATATCGGCATCCAGCCGGCGAAAGACGGAGGCGGCAAAGTCGGCGCCGACCGCGAAACCGGGCATATCACCGCAAAGAACATGCAATGGGCCTACCGCTCGTCGACCGGTGATCGCAAGTCCGCGAAGTCTCCCGAGGGCGTCGTCGGTCCCGGCGATGTCGTCTATGTCGAGGCGACCACGGAAGCGGGCGAGTTTCGCCTGCGCCAGCCGCCGAAAGTGCAGGGCGGGCTTGTTGCCATGGATCCGCATACGGGCCGTGTCCTTGCCATGGCAGGCGGCTTTTCCTACGGCCAGTCCGAATTCAACCGCGCAACGCAGGCCATGCGTCAGCCGGGATCGTCCTTCAAGCCGTTCGTCTACGCGGCAGCGCTGGATAATGGCTATACGCCGGCGTCCGTCATTCTCGACGCGCCGTTCGAACTCGTGACCGGCGGCCAGGTCTGGCGTCCGGAAAACTATGGCGGCGGTTCGGCCGGCCCCTCGACACTGCGCCTCGGCATCGAAAAGTCGCGTAACCTGATGACGGTGCGGCTTGCCAACGACATGGGCATGAACCTGGTTGCCGAATATGCCGAACGCTTTGGCATCTATGACAAGATGCTGCCGGTGCTCGCCATGTCGCTCGGATCGGGCGAAACGACGGTTCTGCGTATGGTTTCGGCCTATGCCGTGCTTGCCAATGGCGGCAAGCAGATCAAGCCATCGATGATTGACCGGATCCAGGACCGCTACGGCAAGACGATTTTCCGCCATGAGGAGCGCACCTGCGACAATTGCAATGCGGCGGATTGGGAAGATCAGGAAGAGCCGGTCCTCACCGACAACCGCGAACAGGTCCTTGACCCGATGACGGCCTATCAGATCACGTCGATGATGGAAGGCGTGATCTCCCGGGGCACAGCAGCCGGCAAGATCAAGCTGGATCGCCCGGTTGCCGGCAAGACCGGAACGACCAATGACGAGAAGGACGCCTGGTTCGTCGGCTATACGCCGGACCTGGTGGCGGGCCTTTATCTCGGCTTCGACAGCCCGGCGCCGCTTGGCCGCGGTGCAACGGGTGGCGGTCTTGCCGCTCCCGTGTTCAACGATTTCATGCAGGCCGCGACGCAGGGCACGCGCCCGAGCAAGTTCGTCGTGCCGGAAGGCATGAGCCTCATCCCCGTCAACCGCAAGACCGGCATGGCTGCGGCCGAAGGCGACCCGGACACCATCATCGAGGCGTTCAAGCCCGGCACCGGTCCGGCAGAAACCTTCTCGGTGATCGGTGGAGCCGACCAGTATATTCCGCCTGAGGAAATCCTGAAGGCTTCACCACAGGCAAACGACGCGATCAATCGCGGATCCAGCGGCCTGTTTTAACTGAACTCACCACCTTTCCAGACGCCTGCCGGTCTTTACATAAGCGGCAGGCGTCGTTATTCACGGCGCACATTCCATAAAGAGCGCAAGAAGCGGGACCATGCGGACTGAAATCGAGAATATCGTCGACGAAATCAAGCAGGCCATAAGCCTGCTGAGGAGGCATCTTTGACTGGGATCAGGCGGTAAGACGACTGGACTGGTTGAACAACAAGGCGGAGGATCCGAACCTCTGGAACGACGCCGCCGAAGCACAGAAGCTGATGCGCGAGCGCCAGCAGCTTGACGACGGCATCAATGGCGTCAGGGCTTTCGAGCGGCAGATGCAGGATGCCATCGATCTCATCGAACTGGGTGAGGAAGAGGGCGACGCAGACATCGTCAAGGACGCCGAAGATGCGTTGCGTGGGCTGAGGACCGAAGCGGCGCGCCGCCAGGTCGAAGCCATGCTGTCCGGCGAAGCCGACGGCAACGACACCTATCTGGAAGTCCATTCCGGCGCCGGCGGCACCGAGAGCCAGGACTGGGCCAACATTCTCCTGCGCATGTATACCCGCTGGGCCGAACGCCAGGGCTACAAGGTCGAGCTGATGGAAGTGCATGACGGCGAAGAAGCCGGCATCAAGTCGGCAACGCTGCTCGTCAAGGGACACAATGCCTATGGCTGGCTGAAGACGGAATCGGGCGTTCATCGCCTGGTGCGAATTTCGCCGTTCGACAGCAATGCCCGCCGTCATACCTCGTTCTCGTCCATCTGGGTCTATCCGGTCATCGACGATTCGATCCAGATCGACATCAACGAGAGCGATTGCCGCATCGACACCTACCGCTCTTCCGGCGCCGGCGGCCAGCACGTCAACACGACCGACTCGGCGGTGCGCATCACGCATATGCCGTCCGGTATCGTCGTGCAGTGCCAGCAGGAACGTTCGCAGCATAAGAACAAGGCCAAGGCCTGGGACATGCTGCGCGCCCGTCTCTACGAAGCGGAACTGAAGAAGCGCGAAGACGCGGCCAACGCCGAAGCGGCGTCGAAGAGCGATATCGGCTGGGGACACCAGATCCGTTCCTACGTGCTGCAGCCCTACCAGCTGGTCAAGGACCTGCGCACCGGTGTCGCCAGCACCGCGCCCGACGACGTGCTCGATGGCGACCTGAACGAGTTCATGGAAGCCGCACTCGCCCACCGCGTCAACGGCGGCGCCGATGCCGTGGTCGACGATCTGGCATAGGCCGATCGGACATCATCAGACAACCAAAGCCGGGCGTGCCGATCGCCCGGCTTTTCTTTTGGCACTTGGCCGCTCTTTTGGCACGTGGCTGGCAGCGCTCAGTTGGTTTCGCGCTCGACCTTGATGTCGCCGATATCGTCGATCAGCACCGTCCAGGTTTCCGGCTCACCCGCCGGATCGGTCTTCAGATAAACGGTCGCGAACAAACCGGGCTGGCTTGCCACACCGTCGGATGTTTCCGGCCTGATATCGGTCACATAGGCCTTCATCGCGGAAAACTCCTCGAGTTCCGCCGATGAAACAACTTTGGGACCGGAGGCATCCAGCGCGACCTGCTGTAGGAAAATGTGAGCATTGCCCTCGGGCTGGCGCACCGCCACAAGCTTGTAATATCCGCGCTGGGCAGGCGCCGGTGACTGCGCGGCCGGTTTGTTTTCGGCCGTCTTTGCGCCGTTTGGATCAAGCACGCCCAGCGGATCGCCGCTTTCTTCCCAATATCCGGTACTTGTGACGAAAATGATGTTGGCGGGCATCAGCACAGTGTCATCGGCATACACCGGAGAGCCGGCTGCAAACGTCAAGGCCAGGCAGAAAACGGCCAGACGACGGGCGAAAAGGAAGGTTGTCCGCTTCCGGTCGCGACAGACCCTTGTTCGCGCGGCATGTCCATGTGCCGGCAAGCGCGCACCGGTTGCGCTGTCATATCTTATCTGGAGCATCGTTTTCGCCCTGGGTACGCTTCCTGCAAATTCCTTAAACCGGAATCGATTTAAGGAAAATTATGCAGCAAATTTAAAGTGCTACAGCGACCTTGGCGCGTCATGAATGACGCGCGGCGCCGTAACGGAAAAGCCGGATGCTCTGGTGCCCGCATCCCTTGCGGGCACCGCGGCACACCGAATTCTGGCACAAGTTTCAGCCGAAATCGATTCCCGTTGAAGACTTTAGCGGAAAGCGCTCGGCTGAAGGTTCGTCTCAATTCGAGAACTGCTCGGCGAGAATGCGGTCCGACCAGGAATAGTCGGGATCGGAAAGGATGTGCGCCGTCTTGTTCTCCGATTCGGCGATCCGCACCTTCACCACCGATTTGACCTCGACATGATCGGCGACCGCGTTGACCGGACGTTTGTCGGGTTCGAGAATATCGATGTCGACGGTGACCTTGTTGGGCAGCAGTGCGCCGCGCCAGCGCCTTGGCCGGAAAGGACTGACCGGTGTCAGCGCCAGAAGCGGGGCCTCAAGCGGCAGGATGGGGCCATGGGCGGAGAGATTGTAGGCCGTCGAGCCGGCGGGCGTGGACAGCAGGACGCCATCGCAGATCAACTCTTCGAGGCGCACCCGGTCATCGACGACGACCCGCAGCTTTGCCGCCTGATAGGACTGCCTGAAAAGATAGACTTCGTTGATGGCCAGTGCCTTAAAACGGTTTCCATCCGCATCGACGGTCTGCATTTCAAGCGGCCGGAAGGTGTTCTCGACGGCCTCAGCCAGGCGCTCGGGCAGGTTTTCGGTGCTGTAGCGGTTCATCAGGAAGCCGATCGACCCGCGGTTCATACCGTAGATCAGCTTGCCGGAATTCATCGTCTTGTGCAGCGTCTGCAGCATGAACCCATCGCCGCCGAGCGCCACGATCACGTCCGCCTCGGCCGGATCTTCCTGGCCGTAGAGAGCAATCAGCTCTTTCGCCGCCGCCTGGGCTTCGTCGGTGGCGGAAGCGGCAAAGGCGATGGTTTTGAACGTGCGAGCCATGAAATGCCTGTCTGTTTTACGAAATGGGCCTTCCGATGTGGAAAAGCCCGGAACATGGTCCATCTGGGAAACCGACAGAAGGCGCCGCTTGAGAGAATACAGAGATTATCATGCACAAAAGAACATCGCGGGGAAGGAAAGATTGAGCGTCACTCCCGCCAATGGTCGGCAACCCACGGCGTCGGAAGGATATATTGGCGCAGGTACTTGAAGGGCGCCTTTCCCTTTCGCCGACCGGGGTCAAACACGCCGAAAATGTGGTCCAGAGGCGTCGTCGCTCGTCCCTTCTGACCGAATTGTCCGTCAATGGCGTGTTGTGGGAAAAAGTTGCGCGGGAACAGGATGACCCTGGCATCGGAGGGAAGGCGCGGTGTCAGGAAATAATTCAGCGGGATCGGCCAGCGGCAATCCTGCTTGAAATGCAGGACCCAGCGGCGTGGGAAAAATTTGACGCCGCCCGGAGCATTGCGCGTGACATACCGTTGCTCAAATTCATATTGGTCAGCGACGCCTTGCGGGTCGGCGCGGAACTTCTCCAGCAGGGGAACCAGCTTGCCGACCGGAAACCGGAACAACGAAGTCTGGCCGAGCCGCTCGAACGGCGTGGTCTGGTTCTGGGCGATCATCACATCGTCCGGTCCGCCTGCCTCGAAGAAAGCATCCAGGGAGCCGACGATGACGAGATCGAGATCGAGGAACAGGACCGGACCGCGCAGGCTGCCCAGTTTGGGGCCCCACAGGCGCGCCTTGGGCCAGATGCCCTTGGTGTTGACCGGCATTTTTTCGATGTCCAGCGGCGGCAGGTCCTCCAGGTGAATTTCGGGACGCAACCCATCGCGATTATCGGTGAAGCAGGTGAAGGTGAAGGGCGGGGTGATATTGCGCGCGACCATCGCGTAGAGCCGATTGATGAACGGCGGGCCGTACTTCGTGCCCCAGTTGATGCAAATTATCTGCTTCACGCCGCCGCTTGCAGCCAGAACGTCCGCCGTCATGCTCGTCATTCCCCGTTTCGCGCCGATATAAAGGACTTATCGTACCGGCGTTCAAGCCCGTTCCAACGACATATCGACAGCATATAGACTTATGAGGCGATTCTAGGTGGGATGGGTCCAAATCAAGTCGCTGCGTCACCTTACGGAAAAAATCACCGATAAGTCACCTTGCACCGATGAATAACCCCGCCTCTCTAATGCTTGAGAAAGAATGACGAGCGAGCAACCGCAACGACCGCTGTTAAAAATCAACTGGAATCGAAACGCGCTTCATTTCGTTGTTTGGACGGAGATCAGCTTTGCGCAGTTGGAGCGATCAGCTCCTTTTCTGGCCCGATTGAATATTGAGGGGAGAACCGGGCCCTACGGCCGGGCAGGGTCGATTTGCTTCCTGGCGCCATCGCTGCTTGCCTTTGGTTGACTGGAGGAAGACAATCTTTGAATGGCCACACAGGATTGGCCATGCCCTCCATCAATGGAGAAAACCATGAAGCTTAGATATCTAGTGGCAGCGATCGCAATAGCGCTCTCGATTTTGACGATTTCAGGGTGCCAGAGCGGACCAGGCTACGACAGTCGTCCCGCTTACGGCGGCAACAACTATGGCAGCGGTAACAACTATGGCAGCGGCAACCACGGCGGTGGCGGTTCCGGCTACTAGCCGCTGGACTCCGCCGCGAAAGGATTCCCGCCACCAGTGAAGGCGACGGACTACCGTGAGCTTTATATCGTTGCATCGGATGCTCAGATCTTGGCGTTCCATGAACTGCTGCGCTTCCGCTGCCGTTATTCGCTGACCCAAGACACCAAGGCTCAATATCTTGCCGGCATGGAAGCGTGCGGCTTTTTCGGCATGTCGCACGAAGTCGCAAAAAATCGCGGAAACTGATCTTGATCGGGATAATTGCCGATAATGGCTTGATTCTCGTGAAAAGAATGGTGCCCCCACCAGGACTCGAACCCGGGACCCCCTGATTACAAATCAGGTGCTCTACCAACTGAGCTATAAGGGCAGCACTTGCGGCAGGGAGTTAGCATATTCTGATCGTGTGTAAAGCGAAAATGCGATGGAGTGGCGGCTTTTCCAACACTTGAGCCGTTGGCGGCGGCGGCAAGCCGCTGGGGGAGTGCACGCGCGGCTATAGGACGGGTCTTGTTGATCGAAGTCTTGATGCATGCGATGGCGGGCGATGGGCGTGGCGTTTCTGCAGCCGTGGCGGAATGAAAAATACGATGATTGCAATCGTCGCAGACAAGGTGCAGGCGAGCCAAAGCGCACCGCCCCCAAGCGCCCTTGCGAGAAAAGCGCCGCATATGCCGCCGGCCGCCATTCCGAGCCAGGGAACGATCTGCATGGCCCAATCGGGCCGAGGCGTGCCAACGATCCAGCCGCCTATGCCCCTGCCGAAGCGGGAAAGACCGCCGGTCACATAGGTCAGTCCGATTGGCAACCCCTCAATGTGCTCGACAGCGGCGTTGATCATTCCCATGGCAAGCACGATCCCGTAGAATTGAACCGTTGCGAAATTCTGGCCGGTGCTTGCGGCTGCAGCGGCGAGAATGAGGGTCACTGCGGAAAGGACGCGGAAGGTGCGCCGGTCGGCGTTGTGGGCAATGATGATGCCAAGCGCGTTGCCCACCACGAACGTCAGGAGAGCGCCCAGCAGGATGACGGCATATTTCACTTGCCCATCTGCGAGCGCGACGGCTGCGCGGGTCGTGTTGCCGCTCATGAAGGAAACGAAGTTGCCGGCAATGAGAAGTCCCGCGGCGTCCGTCATTCCGGCGAGAAACGAGATTGCCGCAACAAGAACGGTGCCGATAGCGGTTCTGCGCGTTCGGATGATGCGGCGGCGCCGTTCCATTGTCATGATTCGCTGCTCCCTGGCGCCGTCGATTCGCTGATAGCGTCAGATTGCTCGTTCCAGAACCGTTCGAACAGGGGCGGCCGGACCGCCGTCATATTATTCCGCAGCGTCAAGCATTGCCGGCTTCGGGTCGACTTCCGTGCAACGCGACATCGCGCCCGGCAGATTGTCGGCAAGGAAGTCGATCAGCGCGCGGACCGAGGGCAGCATGCCATGGCGCGACGTGAAGGCCAGATGGGCAATGGTTGCGTCGGAGCACCAGTCCGGCAGCACCGGCACCAGCACGCCGGTACGAAATCCCCGGCCACAGATATGATCCGGCAGAAGCGCAATACCGACCCCCTCGATGGCCGCCCGTTCAAGAACGCCGAAATCGCCGCAGCCGATGACGGGGTGATGGGTAATGTCGCGTTTCGTGCCGTCGGTATGGTTCAAATGCCATGTATCGGAAAGATGCTGCTCGTTCATCGACAGCGTCGGCATGCTGCCCAGCGTATCGATCGTCACATTGCCGATCCGGGCCATCAGCGCTGGACTTGCCACCAGAAACTGACTGGCTTCGCCCAGCTTGCGAATGATCAGGTTGTGGTCGGTGTCCAGTTGAGCGCGGGCGCGAAGCGCGATGTCGATGCGTTCCTCGACCAGATCGATCCGGCGGTTGGTTGTGGTGATCAGCAGGCGCACACCCGGATAACGGTGGTGGAAGGCGGGCAGGATAGCGGCGACCATGGGCGTGAACCCGAGCGGGCAGGCGAGGCGAACGACGCCGGCCGGTTCGCTTTTCGCCGCCGCCACCACCGCTTCGGCGGCCTCGACGCCGGACAGGATCATCTCGCAGCGCTCATAGAAAGCTTGGCCGATTTCCGTCACACGCAGCTTGCGGGTCGAGCGTTCGAGAAGGCGAACATCAAGCTGCTGCTCCAGCCGGGCGACGTGCTTGCTGAGCTTGGATTTCGGAATGTTGAGAACGCGGGCGGCTGCGGAAAAACCCTTGTGTTTCACCACGGCGGCAAAGAGCGCGAGATCGTTCAGGTCCTGCATGTCACACCTTCATATCCATCGATGATCGATCATTATTGTTTCTATCAGGAAACGGCCTGTGGAAAAAGGACTGTCTTATCGGTCGATTGTTTTAAATTCATATGTGTTGCACCCAAACGTTACACAAGTTCACAAAGGTGCCACCATGAACATTCTTCATATCGACTCCGGTATTCTCGGAGATCATTCCGTTTCCCGCCGCCTGACGGCATCGATCGTCGCGCGTATCAAGGCTGAACGCCCTGGTGATACCGTCACCTACCGCGATCTTGCCGCAGCACCGCTTGCCCATCTCAATGGTTCCCATCTGATGGCTGCTTCCGCCAATCCGGAGGGGTTGGATGCAACACTGGTGTCCGAGCTTGATGCCGGCCGGGCCTCGCTGAGCGAATTCCTTGCCGCCGATGTCATCGTCATCGGCGCACCGATGTATAATTTCGCCATTCCGAGCCAGCTGAAGACCTGGATCGACCGCATTCTCGTGGCCGGCACCACCTTCCGCTACACCGAGGCGGGCGTCGAGGGCCTGGCCAAGGGCAAGAAGGTGATCATCGCCTCGACCCGCGGCGGTCACTATTCCGGTGCGTCCCCGGTCAGCGCCATGGATCACCAGGAAACCTATCTCAGCACCGTGTTCGGTTTCATCGGTATTACCGATGTCGAATTCGTCCGCGCCGAAGGCCTGGCCATCAGCCCGGACTCGAAGGATGCCGCCATAGCCGAAGCTGAAAAAGCCATCGCCGGCCGCGGCCATTTCGATATCGCTGCCTGATTTCATCGGCATAAACAGCATTGAGGAGGCCGGGCACTTGTGCCCGGCTTTTTCGCGCGTGTGGTCTGGAGCCGACGTCCATTCTGAAAGTCGCCCGCAGCCTTTCGTCGCTTGCCTCATCGTGTGGAAGGCTGGACAGCCTTGCCGCCAGGCGCTAAGGCCGGGTCATGGGCCTTTGGCCGCAGCACTATCGATTGGAACGGCAATGACGGATGTCAGAGACAGCAACGGCACGATCCTCGCCGAGGGAGACAATGTCACCCTGATCAAGGATCTCAAGGTCAAGGGCACGTCCGAGACCTTGAAGCGCGGCACGATGATCAAGGGCATTCACCTGACCGGCGACCCGGACGAGGTCGAATGCCGTCATGCCAAGATCAAGGGCCTGGTGTTGCGCACGGAATTCCTGAAGAAGGCCTGAGTTCAGGATTCGGCCTCCAGCGCCGCGTTTCATCCATGGCGCGCAAAGGCCGCAGTCGCATTTTAAAGTTGCAGTGGCGAAAATCCAGTATCGGCGGATCGGGCGCCGGCCAGGACGACTGGACGCCTGACATTTTTGTATTACACTGTGCTTATGAAAAGCGTTCCGGCACTCTTGGTGGTCGCGCTTGTTTCGGCCTTTGCCGGAACCTCTCCCGGCATGTCCCTTGCAGCCGATGCGATTTGCACCTGCAGAAACAAGGATGGTTCGAGGCTCGAACTCGGCCAGACGGCGTGTATCCGGGTGGGCGACGTCGCCTACCTGGCGCGCTGCGAAAAAGAGCTCAACGTGATGACGTGGCGCAAGCTCCGGGACGAATGCCCCGAAGCGCGATTGTCGGTTGCCGTGCTGCCGTTGACCCAGTAACCGCCGGTCAGGCTTTGGCCAGATGGCCGCGTGCGGCATACATCGCGATCGCGGCTGCATTGGACACATTCAGCGACTTGATGGCGCCGGGCATATCGAGGCGGGCAAGTGCGTTGACGGTCTGGCGTGTCTTCTGCCGCAACCCTTTGCCCTCGGCGCCGAGAACAAGCGCGATCTTTGTGCCGGACAGCGTCTGTTCAAGTGGTGCGGGACCTTCCGAATCAAGACCGATCGAGACGAAGCCGAGCTTGTGCAGTTCTTCCAGTGCGTCGGCGAGATTGGTGATCTGGATATAGGGGATCATTTCCAGCGCGCCGGACGCCGATTTGGCCATGACGCCCGATTCGGTCGGGCTGTGGCGTTGCGTCGTGATCAGCGCGCCGGCGTTGAAGGCGACGGCGGAGCGCATGATGGCGCCGACATTGTGCGGATCGGTCACCTGGTCGAGGACAAGAATCAACGGGCTGTCATTGAGCGCCGAAAGACGGCGCACGGGCAGGGGAGCCGTTTCCAGCATCGCACCCTGATGGATGGCGTCAGGCCCGAGGACCTTGTCGAGGTCCTGCGGCGTGACGATTTCCACCGGAAATCCGAGGTTCTCGACCGGGCCTGTTTCCAGGCGCACCAGTGCGTTCTGCGTTACCGAGAGCTTGGTGATCTTTCGCTCGGGGTTGTCGAGGGCTGCGCGCACGGTATGGATGCCGTAGAGCAGCACCTGGTCCGGCGCCAATTGCGGTGCCTTCCAGTCTGGCGCGGCACTTCGCTTGCGCTTGTCCTGCACGGGTGTCGGAATTTCGCCGCGTTCGCGCTTGGCGTCGCGATGGGCGCGGCGAAGAGTGGCGTAATGGGTGTCTTTGGCGTTCTTGTCGCCCGGATTATCTTTGCTCATGCCTGTCTTATACTGACGATGCGGTTCGCGTGGAACCGTTTTTCGCGAAATTGGCGGCTTGCAATCTTTATCGCAATTTTCCCAACTTTTTCTGAGGCGCCGTGTTGACAGGATGAAACGGGACCGTCATATACCCGGCGCAGATTGAAGGGCTGACTTGCCCCGGCAAACAACACTTTGATCTGCAAAGCTTGGTCGCTTGATCCCGACAGAATAATGGAGGGATGCCCGAGTGGTTAAAGGGGACGGACTGTAAATCCGTTGGCTCAGCCTACGTTGGTTCAAATCCAACTCCCTCCACCATTCTGTCAGACGGATCTTGACCCGCGGGTATAGCTCAATGGTAGAGCAGCAGCCTTCCAAGCTGAATACGCGGGTTCGATTCCCGCTACCCGCTCCAGCTAAAACCTTCGAGCCTCCCCATTTCTTTTGTGCCGCTTTAAGACATCTTCGCAAATTGTTGATTTGATCCCGTTTCCACGTTTGGCGTGACCGGCATTGGAATTGTGCGTGACCATCCCTACATAGGCATCAATCAGGCCTTGAGGGCGTTGCGGCGCGCAAAATAATTAAGTCTTGCGCATTCCGCCCGAAACCCTTAAACGCCTCCCCAAACCGGCGCCGCCGGTATGGTGCATTCTCATTGATCACAGGAAACTTGACCCCATGGCAAAGAGCAAATTTGAGCGCAATAAGCCGCACGTTAACATTGGCACGATCGGCCACGTCGACCATGGCAAGACGTCGCTGACGGCCGCGATCACGAAGTATTTCGGCGAGTTCAAGGCGTATGACCAGATCGACGCAGCGCCGGAAGAAAAGGCCCGCGGCATCACCATCTCGACGGCGCACGTCGAGTATGAG